>JBGSUY010000854.1:0-3301 GCA_041753195.1 Chromatiaceae bacterium | reverse complement strand
GGTTAAGCAGCTTCATCCTTACCCGACGGTGCGCTTCGCGTCATGACCCGAGGCAGGAGCCGTATGCGGTAGTTCCGCTCGTACGGATCTGTGCGGGGGGCGGAGGGTAACCTCCGTCCCTACCGCGACCCCCGGTTTCTGTAGTCTGTCCCCGGTTTCTGTATCCCCCCGGTTTCTGTACGCGGCGAGCGCGCGGCTCTGGCGGTTCCTCGTGGAAAACCACGCGACCCTTAGGCCGTTTCCCTGCGATGCTGCACTCGGGGCGGGGTCAGCGAAATGGTGGCCCCTTTTTCCGCGGGCATCCGCTTCGGCAGCAACGGCCTCCTGGGAATCGACACCCTGATCGGCCCCGCCTCTCTGGGCCTCGGAGTGAACGGCGAGGCGAGGGCGAGGGAGTCGGCTACATCATGATCGGGTGGCCCTGAACGGGCAACGCAACCCCTAATCTTATATCCGGCAATTACTCACGCCAAGGCCGTTTAAAAAATTTTACCCCGCCTCGGCAGATTTCCGCTAAGCAGCCCGCCTTTCCGATTCAAAGGCAAGCATGCTTTCGATGCTCAAATCAGGTCGTCTCACCTTAGTCGCGAAGGAGTCATGCCGTCGATTCCATATGTTTTGTACTGGTATGTCCTGGCAATTGTCATGCTGGCATGTCAGGGAGTGTCACTGTCGCATGTCATGCGGCTGACAAATGTCATAGGTATTCAGCACAGTGGTGGTTTCTCTATTCCCATCGGTATAATTTTATTCGTCATCATCTCTCTGAAGTAATGCGAGAAGGTGTGGGCCAGCGCAACGCCGAGCGGTTGCGCGACTACAACTATGCGCAGCGCCTCGGTGCGCCTCGGTGCGCTTAGTTGATGGAATTGCTCGGGTATTCGGGACTTCCTGTTGGCTTGCCAGTTTAACTTTGGAGGACGCAGCAGTGACTGCTCATTTCAGAACCTCGCGCAATGCGATCACGACCGCAGTCGGTCTGGCGTTGGGCTTCGGACTCCCCTGCGGGTCCGCCCAAGCGGCCCCGGACGTTTACGCCTTGCAGCACCTCGGTAAGAAGGTGTTCTTCGCGGAGATATCCCGTCCGAAGAACAAGCAGGCCTGCGCCAGTTGCCACGACCCGGCTGCCGGCTGGACCAACCCCAAGCAGAAGATCAATAAGACGACTGTCGCGGTGCCCGGCGCCTCCTTTCACCCTAAAAAGGACCCGAGCAAAATCGGCAACCTGAAGCCGCCGGCGAATGCCTATGCGGTCCTCAGTCCGCCGTTTACAGATAGTGCGCTGGATCGCTTCTTTTGCACGGGGTTCGGCCCCCCCAGTCCAAACAATCCCCTCTGCTACGTGGGAGGCAACTTCTGGAACGGCCGTGCCGAGGGCACCGGCCTCCTTGATGCCGACCCGTCGCAGCCGGGCGCAACCGACACCGTGCGTCCGGCGGCAGTCTTCCACCTCCCCGGCAGCGGCGGCTTGTCCTTTGACCTTCAGGACGCGTATCGGGACTTTCTCGGGCCGACAACCGATCAGGCGTTGAACCCCTTCCCCAACAGCGTCGAGCAAAACGTGCAGGAGCAGCAGGTCTGCAAGCACGTTAAGAACAACGCTGCCATGGCCTCCCTCTACCAGCAGGCGTGGGGCGAGCCGATCAAGTGCAATGACAACGAGCACAATCCGGTCACGCGACTGCCGAACTACCACGTGGCCTACCAGCGGATCGCGGTGGCCCTGGGAGCTTATCAGAGCTCCTACGAGGTGGTACCGTTCAACTCCAAGCGCGACAAGAAACTGGCCTTGGACGGCACATTCCCACTCGACGGCTTTACCAAGGAGGAAAACTACGGCCATGACTTATTCTACAATACCGCATTTGCTCCTCCGGTGACGTTGACGGCCAATTCCTACGGGGTCAAGAACTGCGGCAAGAACGTAGGAGCCCCCCTGCCGGCCACGAACTGCACGGTCTGCCACAACAGCAGGCCAGTCAACCCGGTCACTGGAGCAGGAGACATCAGCGGTACCGACCCGGATCAGGGATACTCGGATCACTCGTACCACAACATCGGCGTACCGGTGAATCTGGATATTCCTAACGCGGATTTTGTGGATGACGGTCTGTTCGAGCATACGAACAACGCGGCTCATCTGGGCCACCACAAGACACCCACACTACGCAACGTGGATAAGCGGCCGACGACGAAATTCACCAAGGCCTACACCCACAATGGCTGGTTCAAGAGCCTGGAAAGTCTCATCCACTGGTACAATACCGCCGCCATCGGTGGGGCAACGGCTAACGCCTTCGGAATCACGCGATGTGCCAATGACGTCTCGGAACAGGTCGCGTTGCTGCAACGGTGCTGGCCGGAGCCCGAGTTCCAGGATGGCGTCTCGATCGGTTTCCTCACCGGCGACATGGGCATGAACGCGTGCGAGGAGAAGGCGCTGATCTCCTACCTGAAGACGCTGACGGATACTGGCCCGGTGGTGAAGCCGAACCAGCCGCCGGCTCAGCCGTAGTAGATGGTTTCCCCAAGGACGGGGCCAAGCCAGGCGGGGCGTTGGTCGGAGGACTGGCGCCCCGCCTTTCATTTCCAGGCTGGCGCCTGGCCAGCCCGCTCTCCCGCCGCAGCGTGGTCGGGCCGCGATGAAGATCCCTCAGGCGCGATCAGCGCGCCAGCGTCCCGGCCTCGAGGTGGAGGCCAATCGGTGCTGGGGGGGCGGCCGGCTGCTTTCAACCGGTTCCCAGCCGCTCGGATCACCCGCGTCTAGGTACTCGCCGACCTCGACGACGTCCTCGCGGTCCGCGCCGGGGTCCCAGCCCTCGGGGTCGTCGGCGTCCAACGCCCCGCCGGTGTCGCCGGGCTCGCCCTCCGCCTGGGTCTCGGGGAGGAAGCCGGTCGTCGGCGTCGAGAGCGCGCCTGACGCCGATTGGATAGGCCTCCGCGTCGGTCGGGCTCGGGGCCTCGCCGCCATCTGGGTCCAGGGGCTCACCGAGGTTGATCGGGGGTTCGACCGGTTGGGTCTGCACCTCGATGATCGGAGGCCCGGACCAGCCGGTGGTCCCCTTGGACGCCGCCACGCCGCCACGCCGCGAGGCCCCGCACCAGACTCGACGTTACCTCTCGGCGCCCCCCTGTGTCAGGCTAGTTGTCGCCTCGACCTTATTAGGACTGTAACCGCAACTGGGGGCGAGGACGAGCGACCCGTGCCGAGATATTCCAACGAACGCAAAGAGGCGGTGCTGCGCAAGATGCTGCCGCCGCACAACCGCCCGCTGGGCGAGCTGGCGGCGGAGGAAGGCAT
>JBGSUY010000853.1:0-13588 GCA_041753195.1 Chromatiaceae bacterium | reverse complement strand
CAAGGCCGTGGCACTACCGGCTTGCGTGTCGTCGGTTCCCGGCGCAGGGCCCTCGCTCGGTGCCTCCCGCCCTTCCTCCGTTGCCGCGGCGCTGGGGGTTACCAGGTCGTTCGGTGCCGGGCCAGGGTGCGCAAGCTGTGGGTGGAAGGTGAGCGCCCCCGCCGCTGCCGCCTGCCCAGTCTCCTGAGACTTGAGGGAACCCGCTTTCCCGGCCGCGTTCGGCTCCGCGGCCCACACCTGCGCCGCCAGCAGAACACCCGCCAGCGTCACGGACACAATTGATCCTTCATGTCGCGGTAACCTCTCAATCTCGGTAAGTCTTTCACACTCACGGGGCGCTGCGGCCCAAGGTGACCGCGCTCGCGCACACAAGGCCAAGAGTGGCGCGGCCCAGCGCGAACTTTCACGGTAACTGAATCGTTGCCGATCCAGGCAAAAGCTAGGTTGACATCTCCTCTAAGCAGACTAAGGTTAGGCTCGAATGCGAACGATTGGAACTGTCGGCCGCCGTACCGCACTAACCAGCGCATCTAGTACCGAGTAAATGGCTGGACTGTCTGTGGCCCGAGGCGAGGGTAGCGCTGATCGGCGCTTCCCGCGGAACAGGGATGTGCCGCCATTTTAAGTCGCGTAACTGACTGAAAATCCAGCGATTGCGGAATCGATTGCTTGAATCGCGAGCTGATCAAATGCCAGAATGGCAATTGATCAGCCTTTCCCTAATTGCTCGGGGTCGGTGTTTTGTCACCCGGGGGGGAGCGTGTCTTGATCGAGGATCTCGACCAACAGCTAAAGGAATGGGCGGGCACCGTCGTACCCGACGTCGAGATTCGGTTCACGCCGCCGGACGACTCGGAAGCGGTCCCGGCTGTCTACATCTACCTGCTCGATCTTCTTCCTGACGCGTCTTGCGCGACCGCGCAGCGCACGCCTTTGTTGCAGCTTGGCCTGCGCTACCTCGTCACCGCCCAAGCGGACTCTCCGCGCGAAACTCACCGAATATTGGGGAGTCTGGTTTTCGCTGCGATGGAGCACGCGGAATTCAGAGTCGAGCTCGATCCGCCGGCAGCGGACTTTTGGCGCGCCTTGGGCATCGTTCCGCGCCCTGCTTTTATGCTTCGCGCGCCGCTGCGGTTGCAGCGAAAAGAGCCGGCAGTTGCTCGGGTGCGAAAACCGGCTGAGGTGCATCACAGGGCGCTCACTTCGCTCGTGGGTCTGCTACTCGGCCCGGGGGATCTACCGGTTTGCGGCGCCCGTGTAGAGCTTGGATCGCCACGGCTAGCGACGCACACGGACTCCCGTGGCTTTTTTAGTTTCGCGGCGGTTCCCGCGGAACCACAGCAGAAGCGCTTACAGATACGGGCGAAAGGTTGCGAGCAGACCGTCACCGTGGAGCACGGGGCCGGAGACTCAAGGCCGCTGGTTATTCACCTCGACACATTGGAGATCTAATATGCCTAATTATTTGACCCCCGGCGTATACATTGAAGAGGTCTCTATGGGGACGCGGCCGATTGCGGCTGTCGGCACTAGCACAGCTGCATTCGTCGGTGTCGCGCCTGATCCCAACGCGAGTCTCAATGAACCTGTGGCTTGCAACAGTTGGTCTCAGTTCTTGAAGGTGTTCGCCCCCGCGGGCAGCGTCGGAACTCACTTGGCGCGAGCGGTCTTTGGGTTTTTCAATAACGGTGGGTCACGATGCTATGTGGTGAATGTGGGCCCGAACAATCCCATCGCCGGGGATGCCCTCGCCCGCACTGGCTTGTGGGCACTGGAAGGGATAGACGAAGTTGCTATCGTGGCCGCGCCGGGGTACACCGATGCGGCCTCTTACGACGCATTGCTCACCCATTGCGAGCGACTCAGCGATCGGGTGGCGATATTGGATGCACCGATCGAAGTCGGCAATATTGACTCGCTCAAGCAAGTGGCCGTCGCTGAGGTAAGCACGGGCGAGAGCGAGGGAGATGCTAAGAAATCAGCACGCGCCGGCGCTCCGGCGCGGGGAATGCGGCCTCGCAATTCAGAGGGGGGGTACGGCGCTTTTTATTTCCCTTGGATCATCGGTCGGGATCCGATGAATGGGGTCACTGAGGCGAAAATGCCTCCTTCCGGACACATCGCCGGCATTTACAGTCGTACAGATGCGACGCGCGGCGTGCACAAGGCTCCGGCCAATGAGCCCGTGCGCGGGGCGGTTGGATTGACTTACCGGGTGAGTCGCGCGGAGCAAGGGGAATTGAATAGCGCTGGGGTCAATTGTATTCGGTTCTTTCCGGACTCAGGTATACGAGTGTGGGGGGCGCGGACGTTGGCTGAGCAGGCGAGTGAGTTTCGCTATGTCAATGTCCGGCGGACCTTCAGTATGATTGAGGAATCCATTACCCGGGGAGCGAGTTGGACGGTGTTTGAGCCCAATGACTTTGGTTTGTGGAAGTCGGTTACGCGTGACGTGACGGCGTTCCTGACCTTGCTATGGCGGGACGGCGCTTTAGTGGGAGGCGCTCCGTCAGAGGCCTTCTTCGTGAAGTGCGACGCCGAAACGAATCCGCCGGAAGTGGTGGACGCTGGGCGGCTGGTGATTGAAATTGGAATCGCCCCAGTAAAGCCAGCAGAGTTCATTATCTTCCGGATCGGCGTGTGGGCGGGCGGCTCGGAAGTGCGGGCCGCCGCCTGAAAGCAAGCGCCTAGATATATCGCTAAGATGTATTAAACATTGAGGAGCATTCCATGGCCGACGACGACATTTACCGTGCGTATAATTTCAAATTGGACATACAAGGCGTGACGTCCGGATACTTCACCGAAGTGAGCGGCCTTGGGGTCAAGGTGGAGGCGGTTGAGTACCGCGCCGGTGGCGATGCGCCTTGGATACGGAGGCTCCCCGGTTGGGCCAAAGTGGGTGAGGTAACGCTGCGCTATGGGCTCAGCAAGAGCAATTCCCTTTGGGATTGGTTCAAAGAAGGACTGGAGGGCAAGGTCACGCGCAAGGACGTTTCGATCATTCTTCTTGGCACCGATGGAGTCCAAGAGGTCACGCGTTGGAACCTTTTCCGAGCGTGGCTATCCGACTGGCGGGCGACGCAATTGAACGCTATGGCGCCAGCTGCAGCAATCGAGACCATGACGTTGGTCGCGGATGAGTTGAACCGCGCTGATTGAGGGAGTCCGCCAGCGTGTTGGAGATTTGGCGGCGGAATTTTGCGCGGCTGCTTCACCGCTGGGGCTCCAGAATATGCCCTGACTTGGAGTCGTTCAGACCAGGGATGAGCGCACCAGGGTCAGTTGATAACTGCGAGGTGGTCTCAGGCCCTATGGAGCCGTGGCAGCCCGAGGGGGGGATCCCAGTGCATCTTGCGGCCGCGCCCCAACACTGGCTGGAGGTGGTCCAAAAGCATGCGCCCGAGTTCCTTGCGTCCGGCCTCTTTAGGACACTCCCATCGGCTTCGGAGGAGGCGCAAGAGACACCACCCATAGCTGGCGAAGCGGCTATTGCACCACGTTCCACTAACGAGAGCGTCGCGCAGAGCGAGGTGACCTCATTGCCAGACTCTGCGAGCGCACAGCGTAAACGTCGGGCCATGCCCAATTCGTCAAGCTGCCGACGGGCTTGGTGGCTGCCTCGGCCTAAAGACCCGGCTCCCACTGCGGTGGGGGCGGCGGAAGATACGATTCCGCCAGGCGATCCCCTTGAGCTAGGACCGAAACGGCAGGTAGTTTCCCGCCCGGAGCTATTGGAATCCGACACTACGATTGTATGCCGTTCCTATGGCGAGGAAGTTGCTGCCGGGCTGCCGTCGGCGGCGGGAGCGGCAGCCGACGCCAGGTTCTCCGATTCCGTGCGGCGAAGTTCGGTGAAGTCGGTGAATGATGACAAGGATCCGGGAAAGCAAAGTGAGGTGCCCAGCGGCGAGGTGGCTCTTACACAACGGGTGTCTCTAGACTGGCCCAAGTCCGCACGCAGCCCGGCAGCGGAAGAGGAGGCGCACAACTTGCCCCGCCGGGTTGCGGATGTCGCAACATCACAGGGCGGGCCTAGCAAACCGTTTGATCTCTCGCCCATGCGTACAGGGTCTATTCGGGGCGTCGATTTCGCGGCGGTCGACTCGGCCCCTATGATCGTTAGGGAGCGCAGCATCCCGTCGGATGGTGCGCACGTGGCGACGCCGATTCAGTCGGCGAAGGGGCGCGCACCCAACGCCTGCGTC
Organism: Chromatiaceae bacterium; assembly: GCA_041753195.1. Classification (GTDB taxonomy): domain Bacteria; phylum Pseudomonadota; class Gammaproteobacteria; order Chromatiales; family Chromatiaceae; genus Thiodictyon. Next base: position 9,380 of record JBGSUY010000853.1, on the reverse strand, counting down.
CACGACGCTCTACGGCGAGCGCTGGGAAAGGGGCTAAGCGGCCACGATAGCATCAATGACGGTTTTAGCTCCCCCCCGGCTAAGGCTGTTGTCGCGGCTCAGGGGACCATAGGGCAGTTAGAGTCCACTGGTTGGAGTTCCCGGACTGGAGAATCCGAGCATGTCTGGCACCCTGTGGCGCTGGAAATGACCGGTGCACAAGCTGAGCTCAACAAGCTGTCTGATCGTTGGCCCAAGCTTCCCGAGTTGACGTTGGGATACGATCGGAGACCAATTGCCCAAGTCATTGCCCACGAGCGCCGTCGGAGAGAGCGCGAGCTGCGATTGGCTGCGGAGCAGAGGGGCGAGTCGTGGAGCGCGTAGCCTTTCTGCTGGAAGATACGGGCGAGCAATTGGGGTGTCTTCTAAACCCAGAGAGCCTCGTCTTTCGGCGTCTTGCTGGGGTTGAGCCGCGTGAGTCCGCTGGTGGCTTAGTCTCAGGCGCAGAGCTGGCCGACAATCCACTCTTGTTCACCGGCGGTGGTAGCACGGAGATCGAGCTCGATCTCCTATTCGATGTGTCGCTTGCAGGATCTTCGATCGTCAGCGACGACGTGCGCAATCTCACCGCTCCGATCTGGGACCTCGCGGAGAACACACGAAGGCCCCAAAAATACGGGCAGCCGCCCACGTTTCGTTTCGTCTGGGGTAAGAGTTGGAATGTTCCGGCCGTCATCACTGCCATCGCGGAACGCCTCGAGCATTTTACGTCCGGGGGCGTTCCGACCCGCTCATGGCTACGCATGCGGCTGGCACGTGTCGCTGATTGTCCGGTGCGCGAGCCTACTGTCTATGCTCCTGGGTCCGAAGGTGCCGGAGGTGCCGTAGCTGAGTCGCTTCCTGAGCTCGCTTTGGAGGTGCTTGATCAGGCCAGCCAGCGTGCGGATGTCCACGAGCTCAGGGGTGCCGCAGTCACGGCGGAGGATGAAGAGGGCCCCGGCAGCTGTGACGAACGCCTGGACCAGGTCGCGTACCTTTCCTACGGCGACCCTGGGCTGTGGCGGCTACTTGCAGGTTTCAACAACATCGCCAACCCCTTGCACCTGCGCTGCGGTTTGCTGCTCCAGCTCCCGCGGCTATCCGACCTCGGACTAGGCCAATGAGCGCGTTGGTCAGCCTCCCGAAGATAGTTGTGGAGGTCGACGGCGCGCCGCTGAACCCCGAGGCGGCACGCGCGCTCGGTGAGGTGCGGGTGCAGGAACGGTTGTCGCTGCCGACGCTGTGCGAGCTGACCTTCGTGGACCCGGACCGCAGATACGTGGAGCGCGCGTCGTCGTTTCCCGGAGCGTCTCTGCACATCGGGATTGAGCGCGCTGGGCAAGCCCTATTCGACGGTCAAGTAACCGCTGTCGAGTTTGAGCATGGTCCCGCGGGAGGAATGGTTCTCCGCATGCGCGCCTATGACCTTCTGCATCAACTGCGCAAGCGACAGCCGGTTCGGCGCCACACCCGTGTGACGTTGAAGACCCTTGCGAGCGAGTTGACAGCCGACCTCGGACTTGCGATCGACGCCGCCGAGAGCGGCCCTGAGTGGGACACACTGGTGCAGTTTCGGCAGTCCGACCTGGACCTCATGACCGAGGTGGCGACGCGTGCCGGGCTTTATTTCACGCTGCGGGGTAAGACGCTTCATCTGATTACCCTCGAGGGCATTGGTGCGGAGGTTCCCCTTAAGTTGGGACAGTCGCTGCTGGAGGTTCGGGTCAAAGTCACCGGCGAGGCGGCTTGCCGGTCCGTTGAGACGCTAGGCTGGGACCCCTGGCTGGCTGAGGCCCGCCGGGGCGCGGCTGGCGGGGCACGGTTGGGCCGGCGCATCAACGCGGAGGTACTGCCGACCGGGCTGGGTGCCTCGGGCGCCCTGACGCTGACGGATGTGACGGTTCAGACGGACACGCAGGCGAGTGCCCTTTCCCAGTCGGAGCTTGATCGGCGCATGGCAGGCGAGGTTTCACTCTGGGGCGTGGCCGAGGGCAATCCAGCACTGTGCCCGGGGGCTTTGATCCAGGTTGAAGGCCTCGCCCCTTCCCTTGAGGGGCGTTACGTCCTCACATCGGTAAGCCATACAGTGGACCGGCGCCGCGGCTTCCTATCGGAGATCGATACGGCGCCAACCCAGCCCAGCATGCATACGCGGGCTGCCACGTCCACCATCGGCGTGGTCACGCGCGTTGACGACCCGGAGAACCTCGGTCGTGTGCGGGTGTCGTTTCCCAGCTACCAGGACATAGAGAGCGACTGGCTCGAGGTGCTGACGCCGGGGGCCGGCAGCAAGAAAGGGCTCGTGATTCTGCCCGACGTGGGCGATCGTGTACTACTGCTGGCCTCAGGGGATGACCCGGGCCAAGCGGTGGTACTCGGAGGTCTTTATGGCAAGGAGGGCCCGCCGGATGCCGGTGTCGATGGCGGCGCGGTGAAGCGGTACACCTTTGTGACCTCTGGTGGGCAGCGTGTCCAACTAGACGACGACAAACGCCGGGTTCGGATCCAGAGCAGCAGCGGGCATTCTCTGGAGCTGACGCCTGGCCGTGCGCGGCTCGTAGCGAGCAGCGGTAGTTATGTAGAGCTCGCGGACCAGATGGTCCGGATCCACGCCGCAGCCGACCTCGTGATCGAAGCGCCTGGCAAGTCGGTGACCATTCGCGGCCAGTCCATCGACTTCCAGAGGGTATGATGTATCTGCTAACCGAGGACGCTGTGCTCGTCTGTGCCCATGAGCTCGGCGTTGTGAAGATCGTCGCCACACAGGACTTGGTTACCGTGGAAGGCCGGCGCGTACTAGTCGAGGCCAATCCCGAAGGCCGTCCGATTACCGGCTGCCCCAACATCAGCCCCGTCATCAAACCCTGCGGAGCGACGTTGCGTGTGCAGAGGGGTTACTCGGATCTTCTCAGGATTGACGGAAGACGGGCCTGCCTGGATACCGTGATGGGCCTCACCGACGGCACACCCCCGGGGACCGTGCCGTACAAGGTGCGCAGTCCGGGCCAGCTACTGGTGGAGGAAGGCTGATGGCGCAGCCTCGGTACCGTGCATGGCACTTCGTGCACCCGGACTTCGACGAGGGCGCGAGCGGGTTGCGCCTGTCCACGCAGGGCGGTATCGAGATGATCGAAGACCACCTCTCAGTGCGCCAGGCCATCCTGCTGCTTCTGACAACCCGGCCGGGAGAGCGCCTAATGCGGCCCGAGTACGGCTGCCACATCGGTCGAGTCGTGTTCAGCCCGAACGACAATACCACTGCGGGTCTCGCTATGCACTACGTGCGCCAGGCGCTGGAGCGCTGGGAGCCGCGCATCGACATCCTGCGCCTTGATGCGGGTCCTAACCCCGACGACCCCGCGCGCATGGATATCGTGCTGGAATATCGGGTGCGCTCCACCCAACAGAGCGAGAGACTTCTGTTCCCTCTCTACCTCTCGGAAGCTGAGATCTAATGCCGCTGCGTCCGCCGAATCTAGATGACCGAGGGTTTGACGATCTGGTTGCAGAAGCCAAGCGTCATATCGCCACGTCCTGCCCCGGGTGGACCGACCTCTCGCCCGGCGATCCTGGTATGGTGTTGCTGGAGGCGTTCGCTCACCTGACCGAGGTCATGATCTACCGGCTGAATCGCCTGTCAGAGAAGGCCTACGTCGAGTTTCTCAGGCTCATCGGCGTTAGGCTGCAGCCGCCCGCCGCCGCCTGCGTGATGCTGCGCTTCAGCCTTGGTCGTCCCCTTGACACTCCCACCGTCATCCCGCGCGGTACCCGAGTGACGGTCGCGCGGGCTGCACCGGGGAAGGAGGCCCCGGTGTTCGTCACCCTGCAGACAGGGACAATCGAGGCGGGCGCCGTGCGGGTGGAGATTTTTGCGTGCAATTGTGATCTGGTCCAAGCGGAGCTGCTTGACAAAGTAGGCACGGGCCTGCCCGGACTTGTGGTCAAGGTGGGGAGGCCTCCCATCGTCGCGCCGACCGGGGACGATCTGGACCTAGTGGTAGGAGTGGAGTCGAGCGGGGACGAGATCACTACGCAGGACCGCGCGATACAAGCCGATGGCCGGACCTTCCGCGTCTGGCGCGAGGTCGCAAACTTCACAGACATCGGTCCGGATCCCTACGTTTACGTCGCCGACCGCCTTGCCGGTACCATCGCCTTCGCGCCAGCGTTGCGGGCAGCGAGTGCGGATGGCAAGCACGACGATGTCCCGGCTGCGATCGCGGCAGTGCCCACGTCAGGCCGGCAGATCCGTGCCTGGTACCGCCGCGGTGGCGGCGCCGAAGGCAACGTCGCGGCTGACACGCTTACCGTGATCAAGGACGCAATCCCCGGGGTGGCGGTGACCAACCCAGCGCCTGCGTCCGGTGGGCGAGCGGCCGAGACCATGGACAATGCCTTGATTCGCGGTCCGCAGGAGCTGCACTCGTTGCGTAGGGCCGTAACGGCGCGTGACTTCGAGCTCACCGCTGTGCGCAGCTCAGGGGCCGTAGACCGCGCCCGCGCCTTCACGCGGGCGACCTTATGGGAGCACGCGCAGCCGGGCAGCGTGGAGGTGCTGATTGTGCCTCGCTTGCCTGGCGAGCCGCCGACGGACCGGCCCGTGACCGATCAGGACCTTCAGGCGCAGCAGGCCGAGTCTGTGCTACGCCGGATCCAGGAAGCCGTGGAGGAGCGCAAGCCACTTGGCACCAAATGCATTATTAGTTGGGCACGTTACAAACCGGTGCGCATCACAGCGCAACTCGTCGTCCACCGTGAAGAAGATCCCGCGGCAGTGAAGGCTCGGGTGCTGGGCCGCCTCTACGAGACCATAAACCCGCTGTGGCGCACCCCGGATGCGCCCGGATGGCCTTTCGGCCAATCGTTGAGCGTCTGGAACATCTACAAGGTGATAGGCGCCGAGCCCGGCGTGCAGTCAGTAAGCAGGATGCGGCTCTGTGTCGACGACGCGCCGGACGTAAAGGTGGCGGCGCTGGATTCCGACGCCTTCCAGGCGCGCACCTGGTACGCGGGCAGCGGTGAGAGGCTGTTCCGCTCCATGAACGATGGCGCTGGATGGGAGCTCGTTGGCCGATTCTCCGGGCAGGAGATTGCCGCAATCAAGGCATTTCCGCGCGAGGCGTTGGCTCGAACGGGCCGGGCCGGACTTGTGGCCGTGGCGACGCGACTGCAGGATATGCCAGCAAACTCCCGCGTGTACTTTTCCGAGGATTGCGGGGAAAGTTGGCGCCAGGGCCCACAAACCAAGTTCCGCGTGGATGACATGGCTTGGGTGGAGCGCGAAGGTGGCCCCGCCCTTCTATTTGCCACCGAAGCGGGACTTTATGAGCTGCCCTGGGGCGACAAGGCGATCCCGGTGCCGATCCTGGTGGACCCCCAGGACCAGAATCTCGGGTTCTACGCCGTTGCCGTCTCCACCGACGTCTGGGAGCAGACCAGTGTCGCGGTCGCGGCGCGTGATGACCGCGGTGTTTTCCTATCGAGCAGCGGCGGCAGGCCGGGCACCTTTACACTCATTGGGCTCGACCATGAGCTTGTGCGTGTTCTTGCGGTTCAGCACCGCGGACCGGAGCGTTATCTATGGGCCGGGGTCGATGCACCGGGCAACGCGTCTGGCAATGGCTGTTTTCGCTGGAGGCTAACGGGGAAGCCACAGAGTCCGGAGGGCTGGCTCCCATTTCGGAAGAATTGGGCCGCTGGGGGCTGCCGCTCGTTCGCCTTCCGGGACGCCATTGTCTACGCCGCGTCGCTCCGGCGCGGGGTGCTCAAGCTCGACACCGACGTACGCGAACCCGAGTGGAAGGAGCCCGCAATAGACTGCGGCCTGCCCTTGCGTGACAGGGAGCGGCTTCACCAGCCTGTCGACTTCGTGATGACCGACCGGGATGGTGGGTTGGTTATGGCCGCGGGGAACGCTGGTGTCTACTGCAGCGGCGATCAGGGCGAGCACTTCAGCAACTGCTCCTCGAAAGAGTTTCTCGACCAGGTGACGCTTCCGACAACTTGGCTCTTCTGCTCAGACGAACACGACATCGAGGTGGTGAGCGAAGATGAAGCGCACAGAGATTGAGCGTCTGCTCCCGGAGGTCTTTCAGCGCACGCTGCATCCAGGGGAGCCGCTCGCCGTGATTGTCGAGCTGATGGAAGCGCTGCACCGGCCCGACGAGGACGTGCTGGCCACCATCGATAGCTGCTTCAATGCGTACCGGGCGCCCGACCGGTTTGTGCCGTTCTTGGCGAAGTGGGTAGACCTGGACCGCTTCTTTCCACCTCGCCCTCCGGGCACACCCCCGGAGGACTGGTCCGCACCGCCCTTTCCTACCGGGCTTGGGCGGCTGCGCGAGTTGATCGTCGCCGCCACTTTCCTGTCGCAGTGGCGTGGCACTGCCCGAGGGCTCCGATCGTTCTTGGAGACGGCAACGGGCCTCCATGGATTCGAAATAGACCAGGAGGTTTTGGGGACCGATGGGCTGCCGAGACCTTTCCATGTCCGCGTGCGTGCTCCCGAAGAGGCCGCGCGGCAGCTGGCGCTCGTCGAGCGAATCATCGCTCAGGAGAAGCCGGCTTACGTGACCCACGAGCTGCAATTCGGCCCTCTGGGCCGACGGGAGGACAAATGACCAGCATCGTTACAATTTCGGCCCCAAGCCAAAGCGTGAAGGCCAGCAAAGAGGGCCTAGCCGAGCACGCCTTCTCGATTACCAACATCACCGCAGGTCGGCTCGCCCTGGGTACAAAAATTCTGGCGGACGCCCCGGCTGAGGAGAGCTGGTTCACCATCGAGGGAGCGGCGAAGCGTGAATTGGCTCCGAACGAAACCGATCAGGTTGTCGTTAAGGTTAAACTGCCGGCGGATGGCAGACCCGGCGAGTATAAGTTCAGCCTGCAGGTCTACTCGACCGAGCGCGGACGCGCCGGCGAGGACTTTACAAACGGACCGACCGTTGCGGTGGAGATGCCTGAACCCAGTGTCGGACCAATCCCAGTGGTTCCCAAAGGGAGTGGTGGATTTAAATGGTGGATGGCGGCTTTGCCGGCAGCGATTGTGTTGGTCGTGGGGGGGGGGATCGCTTGGTACCTATGGTCTAATGATGAAGAAGAGAAGCCCGATGTCGTCAACGTCATGCCGGTCGAAGTTCCAAACGTGGTGCGCTTGCCACTCGAAGCCGCTGAACAGAAGCTCACGGCCGCGGGACTCAAGGTACAGAAGAATCCTCCCGTAGGGACGCTCGAGTTCAAGGCTGGGGAGGTTACGCAGCAAATCCCCGAAGCATTCAGTAACGTCGAGCCGGGCTCCGTGGTCTCTCTCTGGTTCGCAGGCGAATCGGTGAAGGTTCCGAGCGTAAAAGAAGACACCTTACAGGCTGCCATCTCGAAGATGACCGCGGCCAAGCTGGTGGTGAAGCAGGTGACGGGTGACCCGGACAAGGTCAACCAAAGAGTCGTATCCACAACGCCGGCAGAGGAACAGGTGGTGTTGGCGGGATCCGAGGTGACTATCCACATGCCCGGCCAAGTCATTGCGATACCTGTGCTCAAGTTTCCAACCGACCTGATGCTTCAACTTAAGACCAATAGGGGGATCGAATAACACAAGTCGATAACATCACCGTCGGGCATGTTTGCCGATGGGACCGAGATTGGTATGAGAAGCGTACAGCGCCAGCGAATGTCGCAGAGGGCTGAGGTCGGTTTGCAAGGCTGTTGGGGGCAGGCCGCTGAAGATCCGGTGAGTCGACCCATGAAGGAGCCAAAAAACCCTGGGCCGCAAGGCGTGGCAGGTCGCTCTATGGTTGCAATGGGGGCGCCCTTGTGAAGCGCGCGTTCATTGTAACCCTCGCCATTTTTGCGCTGCTCTATCTCGGTGCGCTTGCCGTAGGCTTCAACATGAACGCCGAGCGGTCGACCAGTCTGACCGCCATCAAGAACAGCTGGATGAGCAAAGTCGGTGGCTGGCTTGAGAGCTCGGGTCCTCGGCTTGAGCTCACGGCCCTGGGCTGTGACGGCCAGCGGGCTGACCGGATCATCACGCTCACCGAGGCCCAAGGGTCCTGCACGATCAGCATCCCCGAAGCGGGGGAAAATGGCCCCGATTACCGAAAGGCGGCCGTACGTGTGAGCGAGGGTGGCTCGATCATCTATGTATTGGCGCAGCTCAAGAAGGAAGACTTTTCTCCTCAGGACAGAGATCCAAATTGCTTTCTAGAAGGCACCTTGCCTCCCGGTCTTAAGCTCAGAGTGAAATACGAGCCCCGGGAGGAGCAAGAGAGTGACACCTGGAGCTGCTGGCTGCGCAAGGGCTCCGGTGAAACTGCTGGCATTGTGGCGATGAAGGACGGCGGAACGCTCACCCTGATCTGCGAAGGCTGCTGTGACCGCTGCGACCCCAGCGGACCGAAGGTGCTTCGACTGAGCTTGGAATAGGTTCTGCGGATATATAAGCGGGAGGGACACTAGTGGGAAGCATAGTAACAATCACGGTCACGAGCCCGACTGCCCGGTGCAGTGCCGAGGGAATGGCGGAATACGCCTTCACCGTAAGCAACCCCTCGGGGGCGCCGTTGCGGGTGGGATCAAGAATATTGCCGGAAGCGCCCGCACAAGAGGGGTGGTTCAGCATCGGGGGTTCCGAGCGGGAGCTTGGGCCCCAGGAGACTGACCAGATCACGGTGAAGGTACGGGTGCCGGCGGGCACGGCGTCTGGACAGTACAAGTTTCGGCTACTCGTCTTCTCGACGGAGCGCGGGCGCTCGGGGGAGGACTTCACGGAAGGCCCGCCAATGGTTCTAGAGGTCCCGGCCTCCGCGCCCAAGCCGGCGCCGAGCCCCACGCCCAGGCCGTTCCCGTGGTGGATCGCGGCGGTCGTCGCGGGTGTGCTTGTCCTGGGAGGGGGGCTCACCTGGTGGATACTCTCCGGCCCGCCGAAGGTACCCGACGTAGTCGGGCTCACCCTGGAGCAGGCCGGCGCACGCCTCGCGGAGGTTGGGCTCAAGGTCGGTAACATCGGCGAGGAGACGAGCTCGGATAAGCCGGGCGGTACGGTGCTGAGCCAGAATCCCGCCCCGGCAGCGAAGGTGGACAAGGAAACTGCAGTCGACCTTGTGGTCGTTGCCACGCTTCTGCAGGTCCCCGATCTCAGCGGGAAGCCGCTGGAGCAGGCTAAAGAGTTGCTTCTGGCCAAAGGATTCAAGCTCGGAGATGTGCGCCAGGAGTACACGGGGCGCGCGGCTGCGGGCACCGTGGTGGGGCAAGTGCCACGAGCGGGCGACCAAGTCGCGCCGGGTGCTTTGGTGGCCCTAACGGTCGAGAGGGGTCCGGTCGTCGCGCCAAGCCTGACCGGCCAGACCCTAGCCGAGGCGCGG
>JBGSUY010000852.1:0-13320 GCA_041753195.1 Chromatiaceae bacterium | reverse complement strand
CGGCTGGCGCCGCGCCGGCGGCGGTCTCGGGGGTTGCCTCCCCGTCCTCTGCGCTGGGCAGCAAGGTCCAGAGCAGGGCCCCAGTCAGGGTGGCGACGAGAGCGGCGAGCAGCGGCCAGGGACTCGATCGGCGAAGGGGGGTGGACATAAGTGTCAGGTGTCGGCGCCTGTGGGGGAAAGGGTCGGGCTCGGGTTGATCGGGAGCGCACGCCGGCGGGCAATCTCGTGATCCAACAGGGCGCGCGCATAGCCCAACAGGCGCTCCAGGACCTGTTCGCCGGCCCGAGGCCGGGAGAGCACGCCGGGGGCCAACAGCTTCATCATCTCCCGCGACAGGCAGTAATCGTTGGCCATCGCCACCAGGGCAAAGGCGAGCTGGTGGATGTCATCATCCGGGGCTTCGAGCCTGCAATGCCGGGCGAGCAGGCCGCAGAGCGCCCGATGGGCCGGGGCAATGGTCTGCTCGACGACCTCGCGGAAGACCCCCGAGGGCTCCAGCATCTCGCGCAGATGCAGCCGCATCACCTGCACCTCAAAGGCCTGGTCCTTGGCACTGGGCCCGAGGCCGAGGATGGACCCAAGCAAGAGACGCATGGATTCCTCGAAGGACAGGGCCGGATCGTCGAAGCGGCCGCAGGCAGTGATCACCTCGGCGATGGGCCCGAGGAGCGTCTCCCGGTACAACCCCGCCTTGTCGCCGAAGTAGTAGTGAATCGACGCGATGTTGACACCCGCGGCCTCGCAGATTTCGCGCGTGCTGGCGGCGGCGAAGCCCTTGGCCGCGAAGATCGCCGTGGCATGGTGGATCAAGCGCTCGCGCGCGCTGGGGGCCCGCGCCGGCTGTCGACCGACGGTTGGGGCGCCTGCTCGACTAGGGGTTCGACTGGCGGCTGGGGTCATGCGGAGAGGGCTACGAAATAATCAAGCGCTTGATTTGCTTCCTCAGGATTGGGGCTCTGACCGCAAAGGCAAGCGAAGCCAAATCGATGTGCGACGCCTCCTATCCGAGGCCGCGACGTGGACCTCGTGGCCGCCCACCCAAGGTCGCACCCCAACTGACCGACCCCAGCAGGCTCATCGCCGGGGCGACCACGATCTACGGATAGGAGGACTTCGCCCTGGACTTCGGGTGCTGGACCCTGTCCTCGGACGGCCTGGAGATCGATCTCGCAGGTCGCCGGCTGACCCTCGTCGACACGGCGGGCCACGCCAACCACCACGACTGCTTTTTTGAGTGCCAGACTCGCCGCTGCTACACCGGCGACACCTTCAGCATCTCCCACCGGGCATTCAACACCGAGGGCAACGCCCAGGGGCCTGGAGGCTTTGCTAAAGCGCCGTGAGAAGCAAACGGCGGCGAGCGGCTAAATCTCGACCGGACGGGTCATGATCGAATTCCCAACTCCTGGGCGCCACTCGAATCGAGCGTCATGAGCGGGGTTGTCAATGTACGGGGAAAAGCGTGAGTCACCCAGCGCGAGGCAGCTTGCGCTCCCGCTCGAGTCGGCGACGACGCTTCCCGAATACGTGGATTAACAGGCGGTCAGTAAATTGCACCGCGGCATGCCGCGGCAAAATCTTAGTGAGGGCAAGCGCACCGATCAGGCCTAGTGTCTTAATTGGATTTCCATTTAAAGTCTGTAGTGGCGCAAAAACAAGCTCGAGGAACGGAATGGCCCGCGAGGCATCGCCTCGCAGTTGCAGGGCGTGACTCGCAAGTGCCAGCCGCCACTCGCGCCGCTTCATCCAGTCCACTGGATCCACGAAATAACCGAGCCTGTTGGCCCAGGATGCCGCGTAGTAAATGCGTTGTTCATGTTCCGTTATGCGTTCGCGAAGAAAGCGCGGTCCATAGTGCGGGTTAAGCGGGCCCTTGTTCTTATCGTGGACACGGTACAGGCCGACGGGCCGCTGCATGGACTCTATCCGACCAAACAGGGGGTCGATCGCCGTGAGGTAGCCATCGACCCCCACGGAGGTCTTGGAAGGCAACGGCATCGCCCGCGCTAGAAAGCCCCGAGACCAGGCGTTCCCCGAGGTAAAGCTTGGTCGATATGCAAGGGGACCCCGTCTCAAGAATCGCTTTCGATAGTCACCGGACTCGGATAGACGCCGCGGAATTCGATCTCGAGTGGGCCTCAGGTCTTGATCCGCAACCTGGAGATAACCATTGCTCTTGACGACCCCTATCTTCTTTAACCTTTCGACGTGAAGCTCGACCGCGTCCTCGAACAAAACATCGTCGGCGTCAAGAAAGATGACTCCCTCCCCCCTACTCCGCTGGAATCCAAGATTACAGCAGGAGCATTGGCCGCCATTGGCCGTAAGGATGGGAACGATTCGGCCCCCGTAGCTGTCGATGATCTCGTGGGAGTTGTCGGTCGACCCGTCATCGACAACAATTACCTCGACGTGTTGATAGCGCTGGCGTAACGCGCTGTCGATGGATGACTGCAAGTAGGCGCCGTAATTGTAGTTCGTGATGATGATGCTGACTAACATCCGAGAAAATATCTTGCTCATCCGGTTGACACGCAGCGCAGGCTGCGCCACGAAAGCAGCGCAGGTCCTGGCGGTTCAACGACCACCCCTGCGCACGGATCCGAATAGCGATCCGCTTTCTTACATCCCGGCGAACGCTATGGAAGCCGGATTATGCTCCGATCGGACAAACGGGGAAAATACCGCCTTCGGCCTCGGGGCCTCGCCAAAGTGGACATCCTCGCGAACGGCGTCGGACCGCCTTGAAGGCTCCCTTCCCCAAACACAACAACACAAAGTAGCTGGGTGGGATGTCGCCATGTGGCATGGCATCGCAACGCACTGGTTCTTCAAAACACGGGGTACTGATCGCCCCAGGGGGCCTGAGCCTGCGCCTGCCCCTGCGCTGCCACACGGACCGGGTCCCCCACCTTCATGCGACTGAAGAGAAGGCGCGCATCCTCGTAGCTCAGGCGCACGCACCCGTGGGAATCCGCGTGGCCCGGTAGCCAGCCCTCATGGATGAAATAGGGTCCATGGAACTGGAGTGAGTAAGGCATCGGGGTATTTTGATCGAAGTAGTTGGTGTACTTACCAGAGCGCTTGTCCTTGTCTTTGCTCAGGACACGGAAGTTGCCCGTCGGCGTCGGGTGCTCGGCCGATCCGGAGGAGATCGGCCCGCTCGCCACCACGCGATCGTCCTCCAGGTATTCGAAGGTCTGGGAGCCGAGATAGATGGTCAGGACGCGAGACTGGGCCTGAGGCAAGGCGTAGCGGGGGTCCTTGTCCGGGTGCATCGGGCTTGACCTCACGCCGGACTGCCGCAGCTCCGGCGCCGGGACGATGCTGGCCTGGCTCACCTCCTCAATCTGCTCACTTGCCTGGCTGCTCAGGGGCTCGGCGGCGGGCTCCACCGGCCGGTGGGCGCAGCCGCCGAGCAGGGGAAGGATCAAAAAGATCGGTTGGAGCGCTCCTTTGCGCATGGCCTGTACCTCGATAACTTCTCGGGAAATCCTTGGGGCTCGCGGTAACCATAGCAACAGGGTGCCGCCGACGGGCCCCGCGGGCGAGCCCTTCGGCGGGCCTTTCGGACCTTCCGCCGGATGCTGCGCTGGATCCTGGCCTTAAGTCAGGCGTGCCGCCCGCTTGACTCCACCTCGACGCGGCACGGGGGTCCTTCAGAGGCCCAGACCGGGCCGCTGCTCCGCGAGCCAGTAGAAGCGGCAGGGCGGGATCACCAGCCGCCCGTTGAACTGGGCCGGGGTGTGGCCGCCCGCCAGGTCCTGGAGCTGGGCGAAGCGGAAGTGCCCGCGGGTGCTCAAGGGATCCAGGTCCAGATATTGGGGGGCCAGATCGAAGTTGGCCACCACCAACACCGCGTTTCCCTGGAGCAGGGGGGGGGTGCGCAGGAAAGCGAAGAGGTGGGGGTTCTCCACCTCGACGAGCTCCCGGTTATTGAAGTCCGCGAAGGCGGGTGTGCCCTTGCGTACGGCGATGAGCCGTTTCAGACCGTCGAAGATCCGCTGCTCAGGGGTGCCGTGCTGATGCCGCTCCTCCGCCCGCTGCCAGTCGATGCGGGGGCGGTGGACCCAGCGGGTATCCCCGGCCTTGTTCGGGTCGCCCAGGAATGAGTCGTCGTTGAAGGTCCCGAGCTCATCCCCGTACCAGAGGAGCGGGATGCCGCCGAAGGCCAGGATCATCCCGTGCAGGGTCAGGATCAGGTCGATGGACCTGTCGATGGCCTCCGGATCCTGGCGCTCCACGGCGGTCTCCAGACCGGCCAGCGAGGCGAGGGCCCCGGCGATGCGGGCGTCTCCGTTCTTGGGATTGATCCCGAAGGGCCGGCCCCGGCCGGGGGAGTCGTCGAACTGGCCGGTGAACCAGTCCACCAGGAAGCGGCGGTGGGCCCGTGGCTCATAGCCGCAGGCCCGTATGTCGGCGTCGTCGAAGCCGAGCCCGATGTCGTCGTGGCAGCGCACATAGTTGAGCCAGGTGGCCCGGTCCAGCTTGTTGGGCAGGCTCTTGAGGCCCTGGGTCAGGAGGCGGGCGTTCTTCGTGGCCACCGCGTCCCACAGGAGCGCCATGAAGGTGGCGTTGTAGGCGATCTCGCACTCTTTGGCGATCACCGCGTCCTCGCCGAAGTACTTGATGATCTCCACCGGGGCCACGATGGCCTCGGCGATGAACAGGACCCCGGGGGCCACCACCTGGCAGCAGTCCTTCATCATCTGCAGGATCAGGTGGGCCTCCCGCTCGTTCTGGCAGGCGGTGCCGATGCGCTTCCAGAGGAAGGCGACCGCGTCCAGGCGGATGATGTCCGCCCCCCGGTTGGCCCAGAAGAGGACGATGTCCACCATCTCAATGAAGACCGCCGGGTTGGTGTAGTTCAGGTCCCATTGGTAGGAGTTGAAGACCGTCATCACCCAGCGGCCCATCTGCTCGTCCCAGGTGAAGTTGCCGGGGCTGGTCTCCGGGAAGATCTCGGGCATGGTCTCCTCGAACATGTCCGGGACCTCTCGGTTGGGGAAGCAGAAATAGAAGTCCTGGTAGGCGGGGTCCCCGGCCCGGGCCTGCTGGGCCCAGGGGTGCTCGTCGGACGTGTGGTTCACCACCACGTCGAGGGTGAGCAGCATGCCCCGCTTGCGCGTGGCCGCGCCGAGCTCGCAGAGGTCATCCAGGGTCCCGGCGCGGGGGTCGATTGCCCGGAAGTTGCTGACCGCATAGCCTCCGTCGCTCGCCCCCTCGGGACACTGCAGGATGGGCATCACATGGACCATGTTGACACCCAGCTCGCCAAGGTAGGGGAGCCGATCCAGCAGGCCCTTGAGGTCCCCGGCGAAGCCGTCCGTGTAGAGGGCCATGCCCACCCACTCCTGGGCAAGGAACCAGGTGTGGTCATCCTCCCGGGCCATGTCGACCTGCTTCAGACAGGGGGGCCGATCGATATAGGCCTGGGCCAGGCGCTCGGTGAGATGGACCATCTGTTCCTTGAAGTCCGGGCGCCGGCCATAGAGCTGATGGAAGAGGGTGTGAATGGCGTAGAAGTTCGCGCCCAGGCGGGTGTAAAAGTGACGCAGATCCTCCGCCTCGATCTCGGAGCGGAACTGATCCAGGACGTCGTTCAGGAGGGCGTGGGAGACCTGCTCGTACATGGGCCTGAGGCTCGTGCGGTGTGGTGGGACGCAGTCGAAACGGGTGGTCTATTGGCTGGCGGCCCCGCCAAGACCCCATTGCTCGATGAAGGGGGCATAGAGGTCTGGATCGGCGACGGTGGCGCCGCGCTGACCGACGATGCGGGCGGCGAAGCCCTGGGCCCGCTCCAGGGTTGTCCCCAGGGACCAGCCGTGACTGAGCCCGAGGATCGAGACGGCGGCGAAGGCATCTCCGGCCCCGACGGCATCGACCAACTGAACCTGCGCGGGTGGGGTCACGGTCACAGGTGCCGATTGGGCGTCCAGGCCCAGGGCGCCCTCAGCGCCCAGGGTGAGGATAAGCCCCTGAAGCCCGTGGGCCTGCCGGAAGGCGGCGGCGCGAGCAGCGAGGTCCTGACCCTCCACCGCGGCCCCGCCGTCCTGAAGCAGGTCGAGCTCGTCGCGATTGAGCTTGACCCAGTCCGCCGCCTCCACCAGCCCCAGGACCTGCGCACGGGTCCACCAGGGATCGCGCAGATTCACGTCCAGAAACACCTTGCCGGCGCCGCCCGACCGGAGGGCCTCCAGGGCCTGGGCTGACCGGGGCGACCGCAGGGCCAGGGTACCGTGATACAGGAGGCCGCAGGTCGACCCGGCGGCCGGCGGCGCGATATGGTCGTAGGCACGATCGGAGACGATGTCGTAGCTCGGCTCACCCCCGATCAGGCTGACCCTGACCTCGCCCGTCGCGTGCTCGGGGTCGGTGGCCAGACCGCTCAGGTCCATCCCCCAGTCCGCCATGGCCTGGCGGATTTGGCGGCCGAGGGCGTCCTCCCCCACCGCGCTCAGGAAGAGCGGCCGCTCCCCGAAGGCCTGAAGATGCCAGGCGACGTTGAAGGGCGCGCCGCCCAGCACCGCATCGCCGTCGGGAAAGCGGTCGTATAGGACCTCTCCGAAAACACAGATGTTGACGTGGGACATAGGGGTGCTCTCGTGGATTGCTGGGCGGGGATCGGCCCTGGGGCGCAGGGGGTCAGCCGGGCGGGAGAAGCTCCGGGTGGAAATGGGCCACCCCCTCCAGGATCCCGGCGCTGTAGTTGCCGTTCATCCCGCCCCAGCCGCCGACCGCGTGATAGAGGCGGTCCGCACAGCCCCGCTCCTCGGCGAGACGCTGGGCCTCCGTGCGCACCGCCGGATGACCATTGGCCACCAGGACCGACGGGATCCGGCTCACCAACACCTCCAGATCGTTCCCGCTGTCGCCGGCGAACAGGGTGCTCGACTCGTCGTGTCCGGTGAGGCCCATCAGGAAGACCACCGCGTGATACTTGGTGGCCCCCTCAGGCAGCACGTCCAGCAGCCCGACCCCCGCCGCGTCGTCGATGCTCCAAACGAGGCTCGCCCGCGCCTGCGTGCTGGCCAGGCGTTCCCGCATCCCAGCCAAGAGCCGCCCCGGGTCCAGGTCCGCGGGGGCGTAGTAGCTCAGCTTGAACCGGTTCTGCTTCTCAGGCTCCTGGAGGCGAAGCTCGGGTAGGTCATCAAAGAGAGCGGCCAAGGCACCGCGGTCCAGCCCCGCCCAATCCGCCCCTATGATCTCCTCCCAGTCGCTCACCCGGGACCAGGACCCCTCGAGCACCTGGTAGAGGCTGGTCCCCACGTCGCCGATCACATAGTCGGGCAGGGGCAGGCAAAAGTTCCGGATGGCCTCCTCCACCAAGGCCCGGTGGCGGCCGGAGACATAGGCCAGGGTCACGCCCTGCTCGGCGACGAAGCTCCGGAAGCGCTCCCGGGCCCCGGCAGACTCGGGTTCGCGCCCATTGGGGATCAGGGTGCGGTCTAGGTCCGTGCAGAGCAACAGGGGACTCATGCTAGGCCTCCGGCACCCGGCAGGCACGGAAGAAGTCGTAGTGTGCGATAGCCTCCAGTATCCCGAAGGCATGGGGGCGCTCGGCGAAATAGATCCGCTCCAGCTCCGCGAGCTGGGAGAGCTCTTCGTGATGCCGGTTGGCCACCACCACCGCCAGGGCGTTGCCGCGCATCATGTCCTCGTCGGCGCCGCTGCCGCCCGCCACCAGGATGTGCTCCAGGGGGATGCCGAAGCGGTGGGCCACGTAGCGCAAGGCCTGACCCTTGCTGGCGCGGATCGGGATCAGGTCCAGGTACTGGCCGAAGGAGTGGATGACATTGCCGGTGAGATCCCGGGAGCGCAGCAGGGTGTTGATCTCCTCCACCGAGGGGGCCGTCGCCGGGTCGTAGAGGTAGGAGACCTTGAACCGACTCTGCTCGCCCTTGGGCTGTGGTGTAAGTCCGGGGAGCTCGGCCAGGGCCCGGCGCACCGCCGCCGGCTTCCACAGATGGTCCAGATGCTCGCTCCAGTGGTCATCGGGCACCAGTTGGGCCCCGTAATGGATCTGGGTCCCCAGGCTGGTGATCAGTACGTCCGGGGCAGGCAGCCCGTGGCGCTTGATGAGCGTGAGAGCCGAGTCAAGCCGCCGCCCGGTGGCGATGCCGAAGTTGGTGCAACGGCGATTCTGGCGCAGGGTCTCGGCGAACCGCTCCACCCCCTCTCCCAGCAGACTCTGGTCCAGATCGGAGAACAGGGCCCGATCCCGGTAGTGGATGGCACGCCGCAGGGGGCGTGTGTCCGGGACGGGGACATGACGCTCCGGCAGGGGACGGATCTTCGCCAGATAATCCTCCGCGTGGGCCTCCCAGGAGTAGTGCTCGCGCACGCCGGCGAGTCCTTGGGTCGAGAAGCGCTCCCAGGTCTCAGGCTCCTTCAGGATCTGGAGGAGGGCCCCGGCGATGGCCTCCGTGTCCAGGGGGTCCACCAGGAGCCCGTTCTCGCAGTTTCCGATGATATCCACCGGACCCCCGTTCTCGGTTGCCACCAGGGGCACCCCGCTGGCCGCGGCCTCCAAGAGGGTCAGCCCGAAGGGTTCGGTGAGTGCCGGATTGATGAAGACCCCCCGGGAGGCGCTGGCTAGACGGTAGATCTCCGGTACCTCTTCGGCCCGATGGTGCTTGGGGACGGCGACCCGACCGTAGAGATCATAGGCATCGATCTGGAGCAGCACCTCGGTCAGAACCGTGGCGGCCCCGTCGTCCAGTTCCCGGATGTCGTCCCGGTTGCCGGCGACGATGAGCAGGTTCGCGAGGGCCTGGAGCTCCGGTGACTCCCCGTAGGCCCGAACCAAGGAACTCAGGTTCTTGCGGGGGTCGGCGCGGGAGAGGGCCAGGATCAGAGGCTTGTCGGGCTCATCGAGGAAGCGCTCCACCTCGGACCAGAAGGGCGGCGCAGGGTCGCCGGTGGCGGGCGGGCGAAACTGGTCCAGGTCGGTCCCGGGTGGAATCGCCGCCATGCGCTCCGGGTGATAGTAGTCATAGAGCCCGTACTGCTCCTCGACCTCGTTGCGGGTGCTGGCGATCACCAGGTCCGCGTTGGCCAGGGTCTCCTCCTCCGCCTCGATGCGCCGCACCATGTTGTAACGCCGGTCGATCTCTTCCCCGTCCAGGCCCGCCGCGAGCAGGCGCTGGCGCTTGTCGCGCCCCAACGAATGGCCCGTGTGCACGAGGGGCACCCCTAGGAGGTGGGAGAGCCGCACACCCACATAGCCCGCATCCGCGTAGTGACTGTGGATTAGGTCGGGCCAGCGGCCCTGCTCCCGCAGCCAGTCGTGGAGGTTGTCCACCAGGGCGTCCAGGTGGTCCCAAAGCTGCTCCTTGCGGATGTACTCCTCCGGACCAGCGTCCACGCGCACAATACGGGCCTTCTCTGACAGGGGCTCGATCGGCACCCCGTAATCCTCGCTCACCACTGGGTCCAGTACCCGCCGGGTGACCAGGTCCACCAGCTCGATGTCCGCCCGGGCCCCCAGAGCCCGGGCCAGATCCACCACATACTTGGTCTGACCGCCGGTGTCCGGGTCGCGCCCCAGCTCCAGGTCATGGCCGCGGATCAGGCCGTGAATGCTGAGCAGAAGGATGTACATGCGGGGTCCTCCGAGCCGCCTTCAGGGCGTCCTATGGTAGCACGGGCCCCAAAATGGCCCCGGCGGACCCCACCGGGGCCGTCGATCCTCGGCGATACTGTGCCCGTGGACCCAAGGTTCGACGCCTTCCTCTCCCGCTGTCTCCTACTCGACCTGGAGACCGGCCCCAATGGTGAGATCCGCAAGATCGGCGCCCTGCGGGGCGACCGAAGCTTTCTACGTCAGGGGAGCTTTCAGGCACCGAAGGCGCTGGCCGACCTGCAGCGCTTCGCGGGGGATGCAGAGCTGGTCCTGGGTCACAACCTCCTGGGCCACGACCTGCCGACCCTGCGCGCCCGGGCTCCGACCCTGGGGCTCCTGGGGCGGCGGGTGGTGGACACCCTCTACCTCTCGCCCCTGGCCTTCCCGGAGAACCCCTATCACCGGCTAGTGAAGGACTACAAGCTGGTGCGGGATTCGGTTGCGGACCCCGTAGCGGACTGCCGGTTGGCGGGTCAGGTCTTCCGCGAGCAGTGGGCGGAGCTGGCCCGCCACAGCGGGGGGTCGGGCTTGGGTCTGCTTGCCCTTTACCGCTTCTGCTTTCGGGGCGCGACCGGGCTCGACTCGGTACCGACCGGCGGGAGCGGCATCTCGCTGGTCTTCGCCGCCCTGGGTGCCGATCTGCCCGACCTGCGGGCGGTCCTGGACCTGCTGCTCGGCCTCTGGGCCGGGAGGGTCTGCGCCACCGCCGCCCGGGTGGAGGCGCTGCGCCATCTCGGCGACCCGAGCTTGAGACCCGCCCTGGCCTATGCCACCGCCTGGCTCCAAGTAGCCGGGGCCCGCTCGATCCTGCCGCCCTGGGTGCGCCACCGTTTTCCGGAGACAGCGGAGCTGATCCGGCGGCTGCGCGACATCCCCTGCTCGGATCCCGACTGCACCTGGTGCGGCGCCGTCCATGAGCCGCGCGCCCAGCTCAAGCGCTGGTTCGGATTCGATGCCTTCCGTCCCCTCCCCGCCCTGCCGGAGGGCAGCAGCCTCCAGGAGGCGGTGGTCCGCCACGGCATGGGCGGAGGCTCCCACCTCGCCATCCTGCCGACCGGGGGCGGCAAATCACTGTGCTTCCAACTCCCGGCCCTGGCGCGCAACCTGCGCCGGGGGGTGCTCACGGTGGTCATTTCGCCCCTGCAGGCCCTTATGAAGGACCAGGTAGACAACCTGGCGCGCAAGACCGGCACCACCGCGGCCGTGGCACTGTTCGGGATGCTGACCCCGCCGGAGCGGGGGGAGGTCCTGGAGCGAATCCGCCTCGGGGACGCGGCCATCCTCTACGTGTCACCCGAGCAGCTACGGAACGCCTCCTTCCGGGCCGTGCTGGAGACCCGGGAGATCGGGGCCTGGGTCTTCGACGAGGCCCATTGCCTCTCCAAGTGGGGCCATGACTTCCGCCCGGACTATCTCTACGCGGGCCGCTTCATCCAGGAGCTGGCGGTCCGCCAAGGGGTCCCCATCCCGCCGGTCGCCTGTCTCACCGCCACCGCCAAGCGGGACGTGACGGCGGAGATCCTGGCCTATTTCCGCGAGCACCTGGGTCTGCAGCTGACCCTCTTCCAGGGCGGTGTGGAGCGGGACAACCTGGCCTTCGAGGTGCAGGTGGCCCGGGTCATGGAGAAACCGGCCCGGCTCCAGGCCATCCTCGCCGAGCACCTTGGCCGGGAGGGCGAGGCACGGGGCGCGGCCATCGTCTATGCAGCCACCCGGGCTCGCACCGAGGAGCTGGCCGCCTTCTTGAGTGCCCATGGCTGGGCGGTGGAGGCCTTCCACGCCGGACTCTCGGCCCCCGAGAAGCGGCGCATCCAGGATGCCTTCATCGCCGGTGAGCTGCAGGTCATCTGCGCCACCAACGCCTTCGGCATGGGCGTGGACAAGGAGAATGTGCGACTGGTCGTGCACCTGGACATCCCGGGCTCCCTGGAGAGCTACGTCCAGGAGGCGGGTCGCGCCGGGCGCGACCGTAACCCGGCCCTGTGCGTCCTGCTCCACGACGAGCAGGACGTGGAGCGCCAGTTCCGGATGGAGGCACTCTCCGAACTCAGCCGCCAGGATATCGCCGAGATCCTGCGGGGGCTGCGCCGGGCCCGCCGAGGAGACGGCGACACCGTGGTGCTGACCAGCGGCGAGCTGCTGCGGGATGAGACCCTGCATCTCGGCTTCGACGCGGAGGACCGCCAGGCGGACACCCGGGTTCGAGTGGCCATCGCCTGGCTGGAGCGCTCGGGCCTGGTGGAGCGCAACGAGAATCGCACCCGGGTCTTCCAGGGTCGACCCGTGGTCGCGAGCCTTGCGGAGGCCGAACACCGGATCGCCCGGCTCGGCCTCTCCACGGCCCAGCAGGGGCGCTGGCTGGCGGTGCTGCAGGCCCTGATCAACGCGGACCCGGACGAGGGGCTTACCGCCGACGAGCTGGCCCGGCTGCCCGCCTTCAAGCGGCCCCATCCCGATCTGGAGCCCGGCAGCGGCGCCGGAGAGCCACCCTGGGACCGCGGCGAGACCGCGAGTCTGCGGGTCCTGCGCACCCTCCACGACATGGCCAATGCCGGACTCTTGCACCAGGGTCCCCAGCTCAGTGCCTTCCTGCGCCACAAGATCAAGAACAGCTCGGAGCAGATCCTTGAGCGGGTCTGCGCCCTGGAGCGGGCCATGCTCGCGGCCTTGCGGGAGGAGGCCCCGGACGCGGAGACCGGCGAGTGGCTGCCCCTGTCGCTGCGCCGCCTCAACCAGCACCTGCTGGATCAGGGTCAGGACAGCAACCCCGAGACCCTGCGCAACCTGCTCGCCAGCCTGGCCCGGGACGGGCGGGGGCTGGCCGCCGAGCGTGGCAGCCTGGAGTTTCGCCAGACCGAACGGGACCACTACCGGATCCGGCTCCACCGGGACTGGGCCAGCCTCGTTGCCACCGCCGAGCGCCGCCAGCAGGTGGCCGCCATCGTCCTGCGGACCCTGATCGCCAAGCTGACCCCGGAGTCCCCCGCCGGGGGCGAGCTGCTGGTCAGCTTCGGCACCGACGAGCTGACCCGGGCACTCCAGGTGGAACTGACCCTTGGAGTCCAGCTCCGAGATCCCCTCGCCGCCGTGGACCGGGGGCTTTTGTTCCTGCACGAGCAGGGGGCCATCGTGCTGCAGCGGGGGCTCGCCGTCTTCCGCCAGGCCATGACCATCCGCCTGCTGCCCCAGGCCCAGGGGCGGCGTTACACCAAGGCCAAGCACCAGCCGCTCGCCCAGCATTATGGCGAGCGGATCTTCCAGATCCACGTGATGAACGAGTACGCCCGCCTGGGGGCCGAGCGGATCCGCCAGGCACTCGCGCTCATCACCGCCTACTTCACCCTGGACAAGGCGAGCTTCGTGCGGCGCTTCTTCCCGGACCGCCGGGAGGTCCTGGAGCGCGCTACCACCGCCGAGTCGCATCAAAGGATCGTCGACGCACTGGGCAACCCTGCCCAGGTGGAGATCGTCGCCGCCCCGGCGGAGGGCAACCGTCTGGTGCTGGCCGGGCCCGGGTCCGGCAAGACCCGGGTGGTGGTCCACCGCTGCGCCTACCTGCTGCGGGTCAAGCGGGTCGACCCCAGGGCCGTCCTGGTGGTCTGCTTCAATCGCCATGCCGCCCTGGAGCTCCGGCGTCGTCTTGTAGACCTGGTGGGCGAGGACGCCCGGGGCGTGCTGGTGCAAACCTATCATGG
>JBGSUY010000851.1:0-8067 GCA_041753195.1 Chromatiaceae bacterium | reverse complement strand
CCGGACGGCTCCACGGTGCGGGTCAAGGACCTCGGGCGCGTGGAGCTGGGCGCCAAGCAGCGGGACGCCTTCACCCGGCTGAACGGCGCAGACACCGCCGGCATGGCCGTCTATCTCGCCCCCGGCGCCAACGCGGTGGCGGTGGCCGACGGCATCAAGGCAGCGATGGAGCGGCTCTCCGAGCGCTTCCCGGACGACCTCGCCTACACCATCGTCTACGACACCACCGAGTTCGTGAAGGCCAGCCTAGAGAAGGTGGTTCACACACTCTTCGAGGCCTTCCTGCTGGTGATCCTGGTGGTCTTCCTGTTCCTCGGCAGCTGGCGGGCGACCCTGATCCCATTGATCGCGGTACCGGTGGCCCTGATCGGCACGTTCGCCTTCCTGCTGATGATCGGCTTCTCGGCCAACACCATCTCGCTGCTGGCCGTGGTGCTCGCCATCGGCATCGTGGTGGACGACGCCATCGTGGTGGTGGAGAACGTAGAGCGCATTATGGAGGAGGAGGGGCTGCCGCCCCGGGAGGCGGCCAAGAAGGCCATGGGCCAGATCACCGGTCCCATCCTCGCCATCACCCTGGTGCTCCTCTCCGTCTTCCTGCCGGTGGCCTTCATCCCCGGCATCACCGGCCAGCTCTTCCAGCAGTTTGCGGCGGTGGTGGCCTTCTCCATGCTGATCTCCGCCATTAATGCACTGACGCTCTCCCCTGCCCTCTGCGCCATCCTGCTCAAGCCCGGCGGGCACCGCCGCGGACTCATGGGTCTGGTAATGCGGGGCATCGATGGCATACGTGATGGCTATGCGTATCTGGTCGCCCGTCTGGTGCGGGTCTCCCTGCTAGTGCTGGTCCTGGTGGCGGGGGTCGGGTTGGCCACCGGCTGGCTCTTCAAGCTCACGCCCACCGGCTTCCTGCCCCAGGAGGACCAGGGGGCCTTCATGGCCGAGATCCAGCTCCCCCAGGGGGCCTCGGTGACCCGCACCCTGGATGTCCTGAAGCAGATAGAACAGATCGCCCTGGGCGACCCTGCCATGGAGTCGGTCTTAGGTGTCCCCGGCTACAGCATCCTGGACGGGGCCACCCAGTCCAACAGCGCCTTCATCGTGGCCCGCTTGAAGCCCTTCGCGGAGCGCACCGACCCGAACCTTAGGGTGGAGGCAGTGATCGCGCGCTTCGCCGCCCAGGCCAACCCCATCCCAGCCGCCCGGGTGATGCCCTTCAACCTGCCCCCCATCATCGGCCTCGGCACCGGCGGCGGCTTCGAGTACCAGCTCCAAGATCTCCAGGGGCGCCCCCCGGAGGAGCTCGCCGCGGTGATGCGGGCCCTGGTCCTGGCGGCCAACCAGGACCCGGCGCTGGCGCGGGTCTTCGCCACCTGGGCCACGGACAACCCCCAGGTCTTCCTCGACATCGACCGGGAGAAAGCCCAGACGCTGGGGGTCGCGGTCAAGGACATCTTCACCGCCCTCCAAGCGACCTTGGGCGGCTACTATGTCAACGACTTCAACAAGTTCGGCCGGGTCTGGCAGGTCCAGGTCCAGGGTGAGGAGGACGACCGAAAGGGCTTCGACGACGTCTACCGCATCCACGTGCGCAATGCCCAGGGGGAGATGGTGCCCCTGCGGGCCCTGATGGCGCCCAAGCTGATCCTGGGGCCCCAGTTGATCCAGCGCTACAACAACTACCGCAGCGCCACCGTCCAGGGCGGACCCGCCCCGGGACGCAGCTCCGGCGATGCCCTGAACGCCATGGAGTCACTCTCCGCCACCACCCTGCCGGCGGGCTACGGCTACGAATGGACCGGCACCGCTTTCCAGGAGCGCGAGGCCGGCGGCAAGACCCCCATCGTCCTGGGGCTCGCGGTGCTCTTCGCCTATCTCTTCCTGGTGGCCCTCTACGAGAGCTGGTCCATGCCCGCGGCGGTGCTCATGTCTGTCACCGTCGGGATTCTGGGGGCCCTGGTCGCCCTGCTAATTACCGGTCTGCCCAACGACCTCTATGCCCAGGTGGGGCTGGTGGTGCTGATCGGGCTGGCGAGCAAGAACGCCATCCTGATCGTGGAGTTCGCCATGGAGGAGCGGCGCGCCGGCCGCCCCATCCAGGAGGCCGCGACCCTGGCCGCCCGCATGCGAATCCGCGCCGTGCTGATGACAAGCTTCGCCTTCATCCTGGGTCTGGTGCCGCTGGTCGTCGCCAGCGGGGCCGGTGAGGCCAGCCAGCGGGCCGTGGGCACCGCCGTCTTCGGCGGCATGCTCGCCGCCTCACTGATCGGCGTCTTCCTGATCCCCATGCTCTATGTGGTCTTCCAGCGACTGCGGGAAAGAATCCACGGTGGGCCGGAGCCCGAGGCGGGGGAGGCCCAAGGCGATCGGCAGCTCAGCACCGTTTAGGCCCCCGCACGGCGGAGCTGGGGATTCAGCTGGTTACCGACAACGACCCTGCATGGTTGGAGCAAGTGCCGACGCTCCAGCGTCGCGTCCGATCACGGGCCGCTGGAGCGGCCGGACGACACTCCCACGCTGGAGCGTGGGAACGAGAGCACCCAGCGAGGTATTGCGCCCATGATCTGGACCCTGCAGCTCAAGCTCGTGCGTGGACTCTACGCAGAGGGCCCCTGGGAGGCGACCATCGCCCTCGACGCGGCATCGACGCTGGAGGATCTGCACCACATTATCCAGCGGGCCGTGGATTTCGATAACGACCATCTCTAGGAGTTTTACCTCGCCCGGACAGACTGTAGCCGCGACCGGATCCGATTCGATGAGGAGGATGACCAGCTGTTCACCCGGACCATCGAATCGCTCTTCCCCCTGCCCAAAGACAAGCGGCTCTATTACCTGTTCGACTATGGCGATCATTGGCTCTTTCAGATCGCGCGCACCGGGACCAAGCCGTTCGAGGCGGAGTCTGGGATCGAATACCCCCGGGTGATGAGCGAGAAGGGCGCGAGGCCGCCTCAGTATCCGGACTGGGATTCCTAGACCCGGGTGTGCCGTGCGGGCCTTGGCTCGTGCTGGTCCGCTGGCTCCCCTGGCTCCCACGTCCAGCGCCGCCCGGCCCCGGGGGAGCCCCCGCCGCGGGGCCCAGCAGGTCTTCATCGAGCGTAGCCGCGGGACCTTCACAGGGATAACCGACGGACTCGAGGTCCGATGATCCGGTATGAGAACCCCGAAAGCCGTCCACCTGCGCGGCGCTAGGGGAGCGGTCCGAACTGGCGCAAGCTGCGAGTGTGGACGAGCTCGCCACCGGGCACCTACCTGGCCTGCTGATTCAGGCAGCAAACGTTTTCTTGGCTGCATGCAGATACCGGGCTCATGGATCCGTTTGCCGCGAGTCGCAGTGGATCCCAGGGATGGAGTCGCTGCCGTGCCGCCGCAAAGCTTTCACCCTTTCGAGCAGTTGAGAGGCAGTCTCGTTGCCGACGGCCGCCTCGAAAGCGCGCGCGGAGGCTTCTAGCTCCCGACGCCCGAAGTAACCGTACAGGCCGTTCAACCCGTGGGCCAGCTCCCGGACCGCGTCCTGGTCCTCCATGGCAATGGCGGCCTCGAGACGCTCACATAGGGCTTGGGTCTCCCGCAGAAGCAGATCAGCCAAGTCGCGAGGCAGCCGCGAGATGGCTGGGCCGTAATCCGCGGTGCTGTTTTCGTGGTGAACTGACCGAGCCACCGAACGTTCCAATGGGTCCAGAGCGGTCGAGATGACTCTGTCGAGGGCCGTCTCGGAGACGGGCTTGAGCAGGAACCCGTCGAATGCACCCTCTTGGCCAATGGTCTTACCCTGAGCGAAGACATCCGCGCTGAGGCCGATGATGGGCGGGCAGCCTCGGGCGCACTTGAGAGCACGCAGGCGCCGTGTGGTCTCGATCCCATCCATTCCCGGCATGTGGATGTCCATCAGAATGAGGTCAAACCTGGTCCCCTCGCTCGCCGCCGCGATGGCCTCGGGACCGTCGCGCGCCTCGAGAACCCACATCGCTCGCAGCTCCAGGAGTCGCCGCAGCAACGAGCGGTTGAAGGCGTTGTCCTCGACCACGAGCACCTTCCGCCCCGGGAAGGCACGGCGTTCCGCTTGGATCCTGTCGATCCCTTCGACAGAAAGGTCGATCCGCCCCGCGAGACGGCACAAACGGTTGTGCAGAAGCGAACGGCGGGCCGGTTTGACCGCCCAATCCACCTCCCCCGCTCCGAGCGCCGACTCGGGCATTCTCCAGTCCTCGGCGCCGACGAGCACCAGGACTGCACCGGCGAACCGCGAACGGATCTCGGCCATGAGCAGGTCGAAGTTGTCCTGGCGGCTCTCGTTCGCGGTTAGGCCGAGGATCAGCAGGTCGAAAGGTTCGGATCGGTTCGCCGCGCTCTCCAGCATCTCGGCGATCCGTTCACGGCGTGCGGTGTTGAAGACCCGTATCGACCATCCAAGGAGAACGGGGCGCAGGGCACGCAGCTGGACCGGCTCGTGGTCGTAGACCAGCACCTTGAGTCCCGCCAGGGGGCTCGCCAGACGGGCGGAGACTGGCTGCGAGGCGGCTCCACATTGTATGGTGAAGAAGAATCGGCTTCCCTTACCGGGCTCGCTCTCCACGCCGATCGCCCCCCCCATGAGCTCCACCAGACGTTTGCAGATCACCAGACCCAGTCCGGTACCCCCATGGTGACGGGTGACCGAGCTGTCGGCTTGGGCGAAGGGCTGGAACAGGCGCTCGAACTCCTCCCGCGAAATCCCGACGCCGGTGTCGTTTACCGTGACGCGGACCATGCCTCGACCTTGCTCGTCTTGAGCGTATCCGGCCTCCATGAAGACATGGCCCAGGGCCGTGAACTTGATGGCGTTGTCGAGCAGGTTTACCAGCACCTGTGCGATTCGGTTGGGATCGCCTGCCAAGGTCTCCGGGATGTCATGGTGGAGCACCAGGGCCAACTCGAGACCCTTTTCGTGGGCCGCCGGACTCAGCATGGCGACGACATCCTCCAGACAGGCACGGAGGTCGTAGGGCACACGTTCTATCTCCAGGCTGCCGGCCTCCAGCTTGGTGAAGTTCAGGATGCCATCGACCACGGTAATGAGCTGGCTCGCCGCTCGGTCGATGGTTCGGCTGTACTCCCTGATCCGTCGCGGGCCAGGATCGCCGCTCGATAACAGGCGGCTGAAGCCAATAACGGCATTCAGCGGGGTGCGGATCTCGTGGCTCATCCGGGCAAGGAACTCATATTTTTCTTCTCCCGCCCTCACCGCTTCCTCGCGCGCGGTCTCGAGCTGGGCGTTCTTTTCTGAGAGAGCCTCAACGGTGCGTTTCAGCTCGGCAGTCGCCGCGCTCACCTGCTCGCGCAGGTTGGATTGGGCGACCTCCAAGGCTTGCACCATGCGATTAAAGTCCTGAGCGAGCTCGCCAATCTCGCCCCCGGCCTCCGTGGCGATGCGCACCCCCGCCTCGCCATCCCGGTAGCGCGACATGGCCTGGCTGAGCTCCAGAAGGGGGCGGGAGATCCCGCTGCCGATCCGGAGCGCGACGAGGAGACTGATGACGAGACCGCCGCCGATGATGAGGAGGCTGTTCAGTTGTATCTGGCGCTGGCGGGCCAAGGTCTGAACCAGGGAGACTTGCACCTCGGCCCAACCAAGGGGTCGCAGCGGGCCCTCACCGGCCTCCGCGTTGAAGTCTTCGACTTCAACACCGGTCGCCCCCACGGCCGCACGAAAGGTACTGTGCGTGGACCCCGCCGCCAGGGGCTAAGCCTGTCTGAACCAGCAGCGCCCCGTCCGCGTCACGTATGGCGACCCAGTCGACGTCAGGCTGCTTCAGTGCCGCATGGCAAAGATCTTCCAGCCGCTCCAGGTCGCGCGTCAGCATGGCCAGCTCGGTGGCCATTCCGAGATTGGCGGCCATGATCCGTCCACGTTCGTCGAGGCTCGTTTGAGCGTCGGCGAGGCGCTCGCGTACCGTGTAACCGCCAATCACGAAGGCTATCGCAAGCAGCGGAATCAGTGCGAGGAGCACGATCCGTACCCGAACGCCGGAGCGCCAGACGCGTGCCCAGCCCCTCATTGGCCCTCCTTGTCCAGCTGCTCGACGCGCCTCATCAATTCGGCGTCCGACGGAAGATCGAGACCCAGGGCCCTGGCCACCGCCCGATTGACCGCGACCTCGAAGTAACGAGGAAATGCGCTGGGGGGCAGCCGCAGGTTACCTACGTCGAAGGAGCCGAGGATGGCCTCCGCTGTTTGTCTCCCGATCTGCTCCGGGTTGCTGTAGACCGCGGCCAGGGCCCCCGCGTCGAGATAGGCACGGGAGAAGCCAAGCACCGGGCGCTTCTCCTGATAGGCAAGGTGCAGCAGCCATTTGGCTGTGGAGGGAGTCAGCACGAGGGAGTCGTAGGCGGCAAGGATCAGGTCATTGCGGGAAACCAGGCGCTGGATCGCTTTAGCAGCTTCTCGCTCAGTGTCCACTGGCTCCAGATCGGCCAGGAAACCCGCGGCGCGGGCCCAACGGCGTATATCCTCGGCCTCCCGCTGCAACTGTGGACCGGCAAGCAACCCGACCCGTTGTGCTTGAGGCAGCAGGCTCCGCGCCAGGGCCAGCTCTCGCGCCATCGGCTGGTCGAGATAGATCGCGGAGATTCTTCGTCCCGACCCTCCGCCCACCAGACGTTCGAATCCCGCCCTGGGAACCAGCGCGCAAAGCGTTGGTTTAGGCGACTCGGCCTCCAATAGGGACTGGCACGCCTTCATCCCTACCCCCACGGCTAGCACCGCGTCCCCAGCCACCCGAGGGTCGCCCGCCTGCATTCGGACCAGGTGCAGGTCGCGCGCTCGGGGGTTCCTGGACAGGCGCGCGTCCAAGCTATCGGCGACTTCAGCGTAAAGGGTCCCCGGTCCGCTGAGCACCACGTCGACCCGACCCTCGCCTGAGGCGAATTGGACACAGAGCAGCCCCCCAGCCAGCAGGGCTCGCCGCGCAATACGCAAGCTGATGGCGCGAGTCGGGAGACGTGGTCGACGCGGAGCACGCTGTCCCACTCGGCTGCGAGCGGCGAGCGAGTCGGGCGGCATGATGACCCGCCAGCTCACCGCCGCCGGGCGGTGATGCCACGGCGGATCCCTGAATCAGCAAAGATGACGTGCGTAATAATGCTCGTGCTCTCGCCCGGACGGCTGGCGGCTCGCTGGCCGGGCAGCAACTGAAGCCACACTCAGGAGCGGCCGAAATCGAATCCCCTCTCGCGCGCCCGCATGACGGCCTCGGTCCGATTGGCCGCCTCCAAGGCGCGCAGGACGCCGGCCACATGGATCTTCACCGTGTTCTCGGAAAGATCCAGATCCCGCGCGATCTGCTTGTTAGACCGGCCTTGCCCGATCAGTCGCAGCACATCCTTTTGTCTCGCCGTCAGCGTTGCGACTCCACTTCCAAACCCGTGGAGTGGCAGGCTGCCATGCTCCTGTGTCGGAGGCGCCAACACCAGCTCGGGTGGCACATAGGTGCCCCCCGCGAGAACCAGGCCCAGGGCCGAGAGCATGACCTCCCGGCCAGTCGATTTCGGGATGAAGCCCACGGCGCCGCAATCCAGGGCCTTGCGCATGTGCCCTGGTTCATCGCTGGCGGAAAGCACGACCACGGGGACGCCCGCGGCCGCCGCGCAGACTCGGCTCAGAAGCTCGAACCCGTTGGCCCCCGGCATGAACAGGTCAAGCAGAATCAGGTCCAGGTCTGGACGCGCGGACACGAGACGCATCACCTCCTCCGCGTCCGCCGCCTCGTACGCCGTCGGCTCCGGATCAAGCCTAGACAGGGCGTCAACCAGGCCGGTGCGCAGGAGCGCATGATCATCCGCGACGAGCACCTTCAAACCGTGATCCTCCCCCAGGGATGCGTGGAAGTGCCAGAACCAGCGCCAAGCCCGAGAGGAGCTCTCGCCCACGGGCTGCGGAAACTTTATGGCTCTCTTACGTTTGCTGTGGGCAAGGGGTCGGATTGCGTTGATCCCTCTAGCGTCGATCCACCGGCTTCGAGGCCGATCCGGGGACTGGCTTGAGGGTCGGCGCGGGCGGACTCCGTGTGGACAAAGCCTGAATGT
>JBGSUY010000850.1:0-33832 GCA_041753195.1 Chromatiaceae bacterium | reverse complement strand
GAGCGAACGAGCACGCGACGCCGCGATCGGGGCGCGCAGTAGGTTTATTCACAAGCTCTTAGCGGAGCGGCGGGCGCGGGGGTGAAGCCGCCCCAGCGCCATGGCCGCGGCGGCGTATCGCGGCGGGTGCCGCTATGGGCTCACGTGTGGTTAAACCAGGGCGGCGCAGCAGGCCCTTAAAACTCCCCGGCGGCGGCCCCGTCCATGATCGCCTTGATGGTGTCGCGTACCCGGATGGCAGACGCCTTGAGCTCCGGGGGCAGCTCGGTGCCGCCGTAGATCATGAGGTCGAGGTTCATGGTGTGTAGCCAGAGCTTACCCTCCTTGTCCTCCACTAGGGCGATGCGGCAGGGCATGAAGCCGCTGTACTGGTCCCGATGCTCCAGCATCTGCTTGCCGACCTGGGCGTCGCAGAAGGACAGGAAGTTGACGTAGCGGAAGTCCTCCCCGGTGATGGCCTTGATCTGCTTGTAGAAGGGGGACTCGCCGACGAACAGGAAGTTCTTGGAAGACGCCAGGCTCTTCATGGACTCGATGACGTCCTCCGGGCTCAAGTCCTCCTTAACCGGCACCGACCACATCATGGCGACCCCGGGGTCCCCGGTCTCCAGGAGCCGCTCGGCGAACTCCCCATAGGCCTTCGGGAATCCCGGGTCGAAGGATGCGAGCTTGCTACCCCAGGCCACATACCCGTAGGCCGCCCCAATGAGGGCCACCAGGCCGATCAGGGCAAGCAGATTCCTTATTATTTTCATGTTCCTACAGTGGTTCTATCCAGGTCAGGTGAACATGTCCGCGGTGATGTTGCGGAACCAGCCGATGGCGAACTGCACCTCGACGGCCCGGGTGCGCGCATCCGCGTCCGCCGGCGATAGACCGCCGGCACCCGGCACCTCGACGATCTTGCCGTCCTGGAGCTGGTAGACCCCCGCCACCGAGATCCCGTGATCGGGTGCGATGATGCTGTAGCAGGTGTTCACGTAGGATGGCGCCGGGGCCTCCTGGCCGTTCACCGCCGCCACGATCGCCGCCGCGCACACCTTGCCCTGGGAGTTGGCCGCGTAACCCGACTTGGGCATGGCCCCAGCGATGGCCGCGTCCCCAATGACATAGACGTTGGGGTGTAGGCTGGACTCGAAGGTCTGCTGGTTCACCGGGCACCAGCCGGTCTCGTTGGTGAGCCCCGCCTTCTCCGCCAGGGCCCCCGCCTTTTGGTGGGGGATCAGATTGATGACGTCCGCTTTGAACTCCTCCACGGAGCCCGTCAGGATGCGGGTCTTGGGGTCGATCGCCTCGATGATGCCGCCCTCGGCCCCCGAGACCCATTCGATCATGTCGCCGTAGTGCTGCTCCCAGCCGGCTCGGAACAGACCCTGCTTGGAGAAGGCGTCCTTGGCGTCGAGGATCAGGACCTTGGAGTTGGGCTTGTGGTGCTTGAAATAGAGGGCGATCTGGGCGGCCCGCTCGTAGGGTCCGGGCGGACAGCGGAAGGGGTTGGGGGGAGCGACGATGGCGCACATGCCGCCGTCGGGCATCGCCTCCAACTGCTTGCGCAGCAGCAGGGTCTGGGCCCCCGCCTTCCAGGCATGGGGGATGGTCTTATTGGCCACCTCCTCGCTCATGCCGTCGATGGCGTCGTAGCGGAAGGCGACGCCGGGGGACACCACCAGCTTGTCATAGTTGTAGCGCCCGCCGCTCACACCGCGAACGAAGCCCTGGGCCGGGTCGATCTCCACGACCTCGTCCTGAACCACGGCGATCCCCCGACGACTCAGGCCCCGGTAATCAAAGGTCAGGCTCTTGAGGTCCCTCTCACCGGCGAGGACCTCGTTGCTCAGGGGGCAGGAGACATAGACGTCGTTCTTCTCGATCAGGGTGACCCGGATGTCCGGATCCATCATACGGATGTACTTCGCCGCGATGGTTCCGCCGTAGCCACCGCCGACGACAACCACCCGGGCCTTGGGAGGCGCGGCGCGGAGGATCGCCGGGAAGCCGAGCAGCGATGCCGCCGCCACGCCGGCAGATGCCTTGAGGAAGGTTCTGCGTGTCGTTGTGCTCATCTCCCTTCCTCTCCTACTTCTGGCTCTCGTAGTATTGGGCGAGTGCCTCGAGGTCCTCGTCGCTCAGCTTCATGACCCGCTCCCCCATCTTGCGAGGGTCGCAGCGCTTGCCCTCGGCTCGACAGTTCTCCAGGGCATAGCGGGTGTACTCGGACCACTGGCCGGCGAGGCGCGGCGACTCGTCCTCCTGCACTCGGCCCCCGTCCTCGTGGCAGGTCATACACTGCTGGTCGTGGATCGCCTGGCCCCGATGGGCCAGCGCTGCGCTGGTGGTCCGATCCGTGGAGACCCAGGGCTGCTCGGCGAAGAAGCTCGCGATGGCGGCGACCTCCTGATCGGAGTAGCCCCGCATGATGCGGCCCATGATGGTGGAGGGCCGCAGGCCCGCCTTGTAGTCATCCAGCACGCTGACCAGGTAGCCCTTGTCGAGGCCGGCGATGGTCGGCATGTACTCGCCGGCGCTGGCCCCGTTGGTGCCGTGGCAGCCCGCGCAGGTGTAGGCGAGCATCGTCGGAGATCGGATACCCTCGCCGTAGACGGCGAGGCTCATGGTCAACGCGGCCACGCCGACGGACCAGTGGGGAAGTCGAGTCATGGTCGGGCTCCTCTGGGGGGCGTCAGTGGGGCCAAAAGCCCCGAGATCTGTCGTTATTGCCTGCGCGAACCCTGCAGTTGGGCTCGCGTGAGGGCCTTGATCTCGATCAAGAGAGCCGCCCCAGCGGGAGACCCGGTACAGGTCAGCCCGGGCGCCCGTCCGCGCGGGGCCGAATCAGCATGGGACCATGGATCCAGAGAAAGGCCCCGAAGGCCAGGGTCCAGAGCACCCCTGAGAGGAGTAGCCAGTCCCCGTAGCCCGCGGGCCACAGGAGGGGCGCGAATACGCGCACCAGGGCCGCCAGGTTGAGCAGACCGAAGGCCACCACCACGGCGGTTGGGGCACGCAGCGCGCGACCCGTATGACCCAGGGTGACGCGAGACATCATCCCCAGGGTGAAGACGCCGACGGTCCCCACGGTGAGTGCGTGCAGGGCCGGGAACGGCGCGGAGTGCCCGAGGTGCGCCAGTCCATTCAGGGCAAGCCCCAGGAGCAGCCACAGGTAGCCGCTGTAGAGCACCCACAACAGTGGGTCGGCCCAGACGCGACGATGATGCCAACCCGCGAGTCGTATGGCCTGGACTAACCCCAGGGCGAGGGCTAGCACCCCGGTCAATGGGCTCGCATCACTCGCCGCATCGCTCAGGACCCAGATGCCCGCCAGTCCAAAGGTCAGGCCCTCCACCCAGGGCCACACCCGCGGCTCCGACCCTGGGATCGCCGAGCGGGTGAAGAAGGGCATGATGCGCCCGGAGACGATCAACAGGGTCACCAGGATCAGGTCCAGCATCAGCTTGTCCCCGATCAGCGCCGCGGTTTGGGCCATGCCGAGCGCCTGCAGGTGAACGAGTAGGGAGGCGGCGCTCATGGCGATCAGCAGGCCCAGGAAGACCCGGTTCACGGGGTTGGGTCCAAACCACAGGGGTTTGAACAGGGACAGGGCCAGCACCAGGGGGAAGGCCAGATCGATCACCGCAACCAGGGGTCCAGGCAAGGGCAGCCAGGGGGCGAGCTGGCCGGCGAGCCAGAGCCCGGCCAGGGCACCCAGCTTGGCCCCGGAGGCGGTGGCCATGCCGGTCCAGTTGCGGGTCGCGGTGAGCAGGAACCCGGCGATCACCGCGGTCCCGTAGCCGAACAACATGGCGTGGGCGTGCCAGGTGGTGCCGCCGTAGTAGGAGTCCCCCGACAGCCAGCCGCGCAGCACGGCGAGCCACAACGGCAATGCCATGACCGCCAGGATGCCAGCCGCCAAAAAAAAGGGGCGGAAGCCGAGCGCGAGCAGCGCAAACCCGGGGCGCGCGAGCGGGACTGGGGTCTCTGACATTGTGCCCTCCATTGATGTGCCTAAACCCTAGCGGCCGGCGCTGGTGCGGCCATTGACCCGCATCAAACGACCCCGGCCGGCGCCCGCGCATCATGCGGGCGCCCTGGAGCCACTTTTGTTGACGCAGATCAATAGAACCTGCGGTAAATACCGCGTTGCGCCGTGCGCTTTAACCTAGATCAAGTCCCCTGCCCCGCCCGACTGGCTAGTCTTCGTGAGCCCTGGACCCCGGGGTGGACGGCTTTCAACTGATATCTTCAGGAGGGCGAGGAATGGGAACGGCGAACATGAACCGGCTGGCCTTCAGTCTGGGGCTGGCCCTGGCGGCGGGGGCGGCGACCAGTGCATGGTCCGCCGAAGATCTGAAATCCGTCATGGAGCGGCGCGGCCTTACCGAGAAGGACCTCTTGGCGGCGGCCAAGACCTACACGCCCACGGGTGGGCGCGACGAGTACCTGGCCTTCTCCTCCGGCGGGCAGTCCGGCCAGGTGATCGTGTACGGTATCCCGTCCATGCGGATCCTGAAGTACATCGGCGTCTTCACGCCCGAGCCCTGGCAGGGCTACGGCTTTGACGACGAGTCCAAGGCGGTGCTGGCACAGGGCCGCATCCGCGGCAAGGACATCGTCTACGGCGACACCCACCACCCCGCCTTCTCCGAGACCGAGGGCGACTACGACGGGCGCTATCTCTTTATCAACGACAAGGCCAACCCGCGGGTGGCCGTGATCGACCTGCACGACTTCGAGACCAAGCAGATCGTCGTCAACCCCTTCTTCAAGTCCGAGCACGGTGGGGCCTTCGTCACCCCCAACACCGAGTACGTGATGGAGGCGACCCAGTACGCCGCGCCCATCATGGAGGACGGCTTCGTCCCCCTGGAGGAGTTCAACGACAAGTACCGGGGGGGCCTCACCTACTGGTCCTTCGACAAGGAGCAGGGGCGCATCGTCCCCGAGAAGTCCATCGTCCTGGAGCTGCCCCCCTACAGTCAGGACCTGTCCGATGCGGGCAAGGGGCCGAGCTACGGCTGGGGCTTCACCAACTCCTTCTGCTCCGAGCGTTATGTGGGCGGCATCGAGCGCGGACGCCCGCCATTCGAGGCCGGTTGCTCCTCCAAGGACACGGACTTCATGCACGTGACCAACTGGAAGAAGGCCGAGGAGCTGGTCAAGGCAGGCAAGGTGAAGCAGGAGAAGGGGATGTATTACATCCCACTGGAGCAGTCCATCGCCGAGGGCTTGGTCTATCTGGTCCCGGAGCCCAAGAGCCCCCACGGCGTGGACGTCTCCCCGGATGGCAAGTACATCATCGTCGGCGGTAAGCTCGACAGCCAGGTCTCCGTCTACAGCTTCGAGAAGGTCCAGAAGGCGATCGCCGAGGGCAAGTTCGAGGGCAAGGATCCCTATGGGCTGCCCATCATCGCCCTGCAGGACGCCCTGCACACCCAGATCGCCCTGGGCCTCGGGCCCCTGCATACCCAATACGACTCCAAGCCATGCGTCGCCTACACCTCACTCTATGTGGACTCCATGGTCGCCAAGTACGACTACTGCGAAGGTAAGGTGCTCGACAAGCTGGCCATCCATTACAACATCGGCCACCTCATGACCATGGAGGGCGACACCGTCAATCCCGACGGCAGGTACCTCGTAGCCCTCAACAAGCTCGCGATCGACCGGTTCAACCCGGTGGGTCCGCTGCATCCGCAGAACCATCAGCTCATCGACATCAGCAACGACAAGATGCAGCTCATCTATGACATGCCACTGCCCTTGGGCGAGCCCCACTACGTGGCCGCCATCAAGGCCGACAAGCTGAAGCCCGAGGTGCGCTACAAATCCGGCTGGAACAGCCGCACCAATGCGAAGCACCCCATGGCCACCCGGGCCGGGCGTGAGAGCACCGAGCGCACCTGCGACGCCGAAGGCAAGTGTACCGTCACCGTCAAGGGCAGCGTGATCCGCTCGCACTTCAACCCCGAGATCATCGAGGCCGAGGTGGGCGACACGGTCACCATCCATCTAACCAACCTGGAGCGCGCACAGGACGAGGTCCATGGCTTTGCCATGTTCGGGCAGAACGTCCAGCTCTCCATTGAGCCGGGCAAGACCGCGAGCACGACCTTCGTGGCAGATACGGAAGGGGTCTTCCCTTACTACTGCACCGAGTTCTGCTCGGCCCTGCACCTGGAGATGCAGGGTTACCTGCTGGTCAAGCCCAAGGGCTACCAGGCCACCACCACCGCCATGGTGGAGGGGACTCTGTACACTCAGGCGGACTATGACACCCAGGTCAAGACCAACCTGGATACCCAGGCGGTCATAGACCAGGTGGTAGCCTACATCACCTCCAAGGACTTCAAGTCCAACCCAACGGTCGTGGCCCTGGTGGAGGATGCCACCGACCAGCTCGGCTTCGCCAAGGAGGCCAAGGCCAAGTCGGAGGCCGCCGCGGGGACGCAGGACTGGCAGAACGCCATGCTGTGGGCCAACCAGTGGTGGCAGTACCAGGTGAAGGCCGCCGATCTCGGTCTGCGGGCCAAGAACCTGCTCGACGAGGCAGGCAAGTAGGCCGCTAGGACGGAGGGCTTGCCCTCCCGCCCCAGTGAGCCCTTCGGCGCGTCGGCCTGACGGCCGGCGCGTCTTTATGTGCCAGCATTTCCCTAGATCATTCTCCCCTCTCTTTGTTCACCGCAACCGTCAACCGAGGTAGCCATGCAGTCCCCTACCCTATCCGCCCTTGTCTTTACCCTGCTCGCCACCGGGCCCCTGGTGTCGGTTTCCTCGGCTAAGGCCGAGGGGCTCGACGGCGCCGATCTCTACGTGAAAAAGACCTGTGTCGCCTGCCACGGAAAGGATGCCAAGACCCCCCTCCTGCCCATCTACCCCAAGCTGGCCGGCCAGAGCGCCGACTATGCGTACAATCAGATGAATGACATCAAGTCCGGCGCGCGCAATAACGGCCAGACGGCCGCGATGAAGGGGGTCATGCACCTGGTCAACGAGGAGGAGATGCGGGCCATCGCCCACTGGCTATCTACCCTACAATAACTCAGTCTTTCCGTAGGTTACCGCTTGACTGAGGTCAAGTCCATGCGGCCCGGGTGACACTAAACTGTGCAATGAAACGGGCGCGGACCATCCAGGGAGCGCGCCCGACTCGACCATCGGGGCCCAGACCCCACGTCACCCGGAGATCAAAGATGCAAAGATTCACCATTCGGCTGGCGGTGGCAGCCGTCGCGGCGGTCCTCGCCGCTCCCGCTTATGCCTGGAACGAAGAGGGCGGAGAAAAGGACGAGGCCCTGCACCTCGTGGGTGATCCCGAGAACGGTCGCGAGGTATACGAGGTCTGCTCCGCCTGCCACATGCCCGAGGGCTGGGGACTGCCGGACGGTACCTTCCCCCAGTTGGCCGGCCAACACCACAACGTTATCATCAAGCAATTGGCGGACATCCGAGCCCTCAACCGGAACAACCCCACCATGTATCCCTTCGCCTTGCCGGATCAGATCGGTGGGCCACAGGCCCTGGCGGATGTGGTCGCCTACATGGCCAAGTTGCCCATGACCCCAGCCAATGGGGTAGGGCCCGGAGATGACCTGGAGCACGGCAAGAAGCTCTACGAGGACAACTGCGTGCGCTGCCACGGTGCCAATGGCGAGGGGGACAACGAGAAGTTCTATCCCCGCGTTCACGGCCAGCACTACAACTACATCGTCCGCCAGTTCAAAGAGATCAAGGGCGGACAGCGTAAGAACGCCAATCCAGACATGGTGGAACAGGTGAAGAACTTCTCGGAGCGCGACGTGCTGGCGGTGAGCGACTACGCCTCCCGCATCAAGCCGCCGAAGGAGCTGCTGGCCGAATCCGCGGACTGGAAGAACCCGGACTTCGACTGAGCGCCGCCTCACCTCATTGGCCGCCTTGGGAGATGCGTCTCCCGGGCGCCCTCCTCCTCAGCTTCAAGACGCGGTACCCCAGATGAACGCTCAAGCGAGTGACCGAAGCGGCCTCGTGGTCGCGCTGTTGTCCCTGATCGCCATCGGTCTGCTCGCCGCCGTGTATTTCACCCCGATCTGGTGGGTCTCGCTCACCGCGCCCAATTATCCCGCCGAGGCATTTCCGGACGGGGTGCGTATTCATTTTCACATGAACGGGGTCTTCAACGGCTGCAAGAAGGTGGAGAAGGCCGAGATCAAGGAGGAGGAGGCACTCGACTGTGTCCACGAGATGGACACCATCAACCATTATGTGGGCATGTATCCCATCGCCGCCGGGGGCGTCTTGGAGAAGACCTTCTCGCCCTTCCTGATCGCCATGCTCGGGGTCATGCTGCTGGGATTCGCCATCAACTGGCCCGCAGTCCGGGTGGCCGTCCTCGGTATCGGCTTCGCCGCCATCCTCGGCTGGATGTTCCTCGCCTATTACGGCCCAGAGGGTCTGCGCTGGCAGAGTCCCGGGTTTATTAAGGCCTTGGTCACCTCCCTCGACCAGGAGGCGGGCAAGGGCGAGGAGGCGGAGCCGGGCCGTGCCCTGACCCCTGGCGCGGCCCTGATCGCCCAGCTCAAGGCCGAGCTCGCCAAGAGCACTGGCCAGTCCGAGCCCACCCCCGCGGCGACACGGGAGGGGGGGCGGTCTGAGAAGGACGCAATGATCGCAAGCCTCAGGACCACCTTCGAGCGCGATCAGGCCAAACGCCCCGCCGATGAGCGTCAGGACTGGACCGGTAACGGCTCGCAGATCATGGCCTGGCATTACGGCAAGAGCCTGGGCCGCTACTTCAACAATCCGGAGGAGATCCGGCCCATGGTCGCCAGCATGTCCACCGTTGGACATGCCGTGCCATGGCTCCTGCTGGGGGCCATGCTCCTGCTGCTCTGGGGCGCGCGGCGCACCGGCGGGCCCATCTATTGGCTCCTGGTCCTCGTGCCCCTGGCCCTACCCGTCTTCTTCCTCATCGACTATTCCGCCTGGCTCTGGTGGTACGGACACAACCTCAACGCCATGGGTGCCTTCACCGTCAAGCCATTCATGCCCACGGTCTTTGGGGACGGCAAGGTGGCCCAGTTCGCCACCCACTCCTACCCCTCTTGGGGTTTCGCGCTCATGCTCCTGACCTCCGCCGTACTGGCGATCGCCGCCCTGCTGCGCCGCAAGCAGCTTAAGGGATGATTCGTCGGTAAATGAACGCGAATACACGCAAATGAAGATTCAGTTGCGTGATCCGCGGTGGGACCTAGGGAGTCGTCGCGCCGCAATGAAGGGGGGGCATACAGGGACCGCGCATCGGGGGAAGGTCTTGCCCCCTTCCCCTATTCGCGTTCATTTGAGTTCATTTGCGGACCCCCTTCTGATCTTCCGACGGATTCGCCCCCTGATCCTCGTGCTCGCCGCTGCGCTCTTCGGCAACCTGGCTTGGGCAGACTATCCGTCGCTCCAGCCCCTGGTGGACGCGGCGTCGGAGGGGGCGGTGCTAACCCCAGAGCCCGGCATCTACGCGGGACCCCTGGTGGTAGATAAGCCCATGACCATCGATGGCCGGGGCCAGGTGGTGATCGACGGGGGAGGCAAGGGCACCGTGGTGCTCCTCGATACCGACGGG
This sequence comes from Chromatiaceae bacterium, assembly GCA_041753195.1. Taxonomy (GTDB): domain Bacteria; phylum Pseudomonadota; class Gammaproteobacteria; order Chromatiales; family Chromatiaceae; genus Thiodictyon. Next base: position 24,243 of record JBGSUY010000850.1, on the reverse strand, counting down.
GCCACGCTGAAGGGACTCACCCTGCGCAATTCCGGCAGCTCCCACAACGATCTGGATTCAGGCGTTCAGGTGCGCGGCAATTTCAACGTGATCAAGGACAACCAGATCGAGGACTGTCTCTTCGGGGTGGACCTCCAGCAATCCAAGAACAACATCGTGCGGCGCAACCACATCAGCTCCAAGGCCGTGGAGATCGGGACGCGCGGGGATGCCGTGCGGCTCTGGTACAGCTTCAACAACCAGGTGACAGACAACGTGATCCGCAACGCCCGGGACACTGTGGTCTGGTACTCGAAGGACAACCTGATCGCCCGCAACGACGCACGCGGGGGCCGCTACTCCCTGCACTTCATGTACTCCCACGTCAATCGGGTGGAGGACAATCACTACGAAGGCAATACGGTCGGGATCTTCCTCATGTACAGCGACGGGCTGGTCGTGCGTAACAACACCATTACCCGTTCCCTGGGGCCCGCCGGCGTGGGCATTGGGTTCAAGGAGACCTCGGACTCCGTCATCGAGGGGAACCGCATCCTCTATTGCGCCAACGGTCTCTACCTGGACGTCTCACCCTATCAACCGGACACGCTCAACCTCATCCGCAATAACGTGATCTCCTACAACGGGGTCGGTGTCCGCTGGCTCAACGATTGGCAGGGAAACGAATTCTCGGGCAACCGATTCAAGGGCAACATCACCCAGATCGTGGTGGAGGGCGGCAAGACCGCCAACCGCAATCTCTGGGAGGAGAATTATTGGGACGACTACGAGGGCTTCGATCGGGACGGCGACGGGGTCGGCGACACCCCCTACGAGCTCTATACGTATGCGGATCGGCTCTGGATGGACGTGCCCCAGGCCCAGTTCTTCAAGGGCTCCCCCATGCTCGAGGTGATCGACTTCCTGGAGCGTCTCGCCCCCTTCAGCACCCCGGACCTGATGGTTCGGGACCCGAGCCCACAGCTCGTCGCCGACCTAGCGCCCGAGATCACCAAGGCTCGGACGCCAGCGCGGCCGCCCGCAAGCTGGACTGAGGACGAGGACGCCCAACCACCTCAGGCGCAACCCGCTGCGCCCGGCGGCTTCGATGCCTACGAGGCCCTGCGCAGCTCACTGGGACAGGACTGACCCTGCCCCGCGAACGAACCCCAGCCATGCGTGATTCCAACCCCAGTCCACCCAAACCCAAGGTCTCCCCCCGCAAGGAGCAGGCCCGCCGGGAGTTCCTGCGCACCGCCGGACTCACCGTGGGCATGGTGGGTTTCTCCCTGCTCGGCCTGCTGCCGGCCGTTGGCGGGGCCAATGCCCGCCTGCGCCCGCCCGGTGCGCTCAAGGAGGGTCTCGCCGAACAGGAGTTCCTGGCCGCCTGCATCAAGTGCGGCCAGTGCGTCCAGGTGTGTCCGGTGGAGGCCATTCATCTGGCTGACCTGATCGACGGGGTCGGGGTGGGCGTGCCCTACATCGAGGCCCGGGACCAGGCCTGCGACTTCTCCTGCGACGGACTGCAATGCGTCCTGGCCTGTCCCACCGGGGCCCTGACCCACTCCATCAATTATCCGGCCCAGGCACGCATGGGATTCGCCCGCCTCGCCCGCCCCGATGCCTGTCTCGCCATTCAAGGGAAGGGGTTCAAAGGTCAGGCGCGGGGTCCCGACTACCGGGGCAAGCTGCGCTATGAGGATGTCGACCGCTGGGGCCCAATCCCGGTAGCCGACTACCCCTACGACCTGGAGCTCTGCGATCTCTGCGTGCGCCAGTGCCCGGTCGAGATCCGCATTGCCCAGTGCGAATCGGGTAAGCCCCCCTCGGGGGATACCAACCAGTGCCCGCCCCGGCACGCGATCCGGCTGGAACCGACGGGTGAAGCCGGCACCATGCGCCCCGCGGTGCTGGACGGCTGCGTGGGCTGCGGGGTCTGCGAGATGATCTGCCCACCGGAGCCGGCGGCGATCGTCATCGACATCGACAAAACGGCAGATATGGCCTTGACGGCCCTGAGGTAAGCGCATGAACAGACGGGACCTAGGACGCCTGACGCTGGTGATCGGACTTGCGGTGTCCTCTCAGATCCAGGCCGAGTCGAGCCCGGTCGAATCAAGCCCGGTCGAATCAAGCCAAGCGGAGGCCGTGCAACGGGGTCAGGCCCACTACCTGTTCTTCTGCGGAAACTGCCACGGTGTGGACGGCAAGGGAGACGGCCCATTGGCGGCGCATCTGAAGATCGCGCCAACGGACCTGACCATACTCCACGCGGCTGATAGCGCGACGAGCCTCCCGGAGCGGGTGATGAAGGCGCTCGATGGACGCCACGCGATCGGCGAGACCGAGGCGCATCGGATGCCGATCTTCAGCGAGAGCCTCGAGGTGAAGACCGTCATCGAGATCACCGAATACCTGAAGACCATCCAGAAGTGACTCGGGACATCTACAGATTCACTCCGATCCGGTCCCGGAATCCAGACAGATGAGCTACTTCGTCGATTCACTGCGCCAGCTCGCCGGCGCCAAGCCAGTCAAGCCGACGCCGGCCCAGATACCGGTGGAGGTGCGGACCATCTATGCGGACAAACGCAAGGAACGGCTGAGCGGCGAGGAGCTGCGGGCGGTGGAGCACAAGCACGAGCACTCCCCGGGCCGGCACAAATGGCGCAACCGCCGCTGGATCACCCTGATCCTGATCAACCTGCTGTTCGTGGTGTCCTACCAGTTCGACGTCCAACTGGTGGAGGGTGCGCTAACCGCCTCCCGGGTGCTCGGCTTCCACATGGCGGACCTTAACTCCGCACTCCAGGTCATGCTGGCCTACAAGCACGTGGTGCTCAATCTCCTGATCGGCACCACGACGGTCTTTGTACTCTGGTGGCTGGTTGGGGGTCGCACCTTCTGCTCCTGGGTCTGCCCCTATCACCTGGTGGCCGAATGGGCCGAGTCCCTGCATCTCAAGCTCGCCGCCCGGGGCTGGGCCCGGGACACCCCTTTCCACCGGGGCGGGCGGGCGGTCTTTTGGGCCACCTTCGCGGTGCTCGCATTCTTCACCGGCTACACGGTGTTCGAGACCATCTCACCCACCGGCATCCTGAGCCGCGCACTCATCTACGGACCCGGGCTCGCACTCCTTTGGGTCCTGGTCCTGCTCCTCTTCGAGATCTTCGTCTCCCGCCGGGCCTGGTGCCGCTATGTCTGTCCCATCGGGATCACCTATGGGCTCGTGGGCGCCCTGGGTTCGCCCCTGCGGGTCCAGTACAACGTCGCGGCCTGTCACCACGAGGGCGACTGTCGTAAGGTGTGCCTGGTCCCCCACGTACTGGATGTAACCATCCGCGGGCGTGCCCTTGCCGTGGACACCGATATCGGGGCTGACTGCACCCGTTGCGGACTCTGTATTGACATTTGCCCAACCTCCTCGCTCAGCTACAAGATCAAGGGCCTCGGCGGCCTGACCTGAGCCTCGCAATCCAGCCCCATGATCCAGTTTAAGGCCGTCGAAAAGCGCTTCCGCCACCAGCGGGTCCTGGCGGGGATCGACCTCGCCATCGAGCAGGGTCATCGGGTCGCCCTGGTGGGATCCAACGGGGCCGGCAAGACCACCCTGATCCGCTGCCTGCTGGGTGAATATCTGCACGAGGGTCGGATCCTGGTGGACGGTCTGGCCCCCCGGGAGCATCGCCAAGAGGTCTTGGCCCGCATCGGATTCGTCCCCCAACTGCCGCCGCCGCTCAAGATGCCGGTGGGCCAACTGGTGCACTTCGCCGCCAGCCTGTGTGACGCGGACCCGAGTCAGATCCAGGCCGTGGCGGAGCGTCTGGGCCTGGATGTAGCCGGCTTCCGCCGCCAGCCTTTCGTCAAGCTCTCCGGGGGCCAGAAGCAAAAGCTCCTGATCGCGGTGGCCCTGGGTCGCGACGCGGACATCCTGGTGCTGGACGAGCCTGCCGCCAACCTGGACCCGGAGGCCCGGCGGGTCTTCTTCGAGATGCTGGCGGAGCGCCAGGCGAGTGCAGCCATGCTGATCTCGAGCCACCGGCTCGACGAGGTGGCCGCCCTGGTGAACCGGGTGATCGAGCTGGACCAGGGGCGGGTGGTGCTGGACGACCGGGTCGCGGATCTGGTGGATCTGGCGAGCCGACTCGCCTGCACGCTGCGGCTCACCCGTGCCGACGAGGCCTTCGCCCGCGCCATCGCCGCCTGGGGCTTCGCCCCCAGCCAAGAAGGCTTCGTCTGGCGGGGCCAGGTGGCCGGCCCCGACCGCCTGCGCTTCCTGGGGCTACTGTCGCGTTATGCCGCGCTCCTCGGCTCCGTCCACTGGGATGAGATCGTAGAAGAACGTCAGCGCGCAATCGCTTGACTCTAATTGCCTTTCGAAACAATGTTCCCTCTCGAGCCTGTGTCTCAGCCAGCGCGTCGGTCGGGCTTCAGGTCGATAGCGCCATGCGACGTAGCCGCGAGGTCCGCGTCTGACTTAAGTCCGACCCACAGGCAACTGCCCTCAGCCGCGAGCCGTCGCCCCCCCATGATCCCGATACACCCTGCACCTTCGCGGGCGAGCCTGCCCCATATCGTCGGCCTCCTGCTCGCCCTCCTGCTCGCCGCCTGCGGCGATCCCGGCACGGGCCCCGTGGACGTCAAATGGGACCGCATTGCCTGCGAACGCTGCCGAATGGTCCTGAGCGACCGCCATCACGCGGCCCAGGTCCGCGTGCAGGACCCCGGCGGCGGTTCCAGCGTGTACCTGTTCGACGATCTGGGCTGCGCCCTGATCTGGCTGGAGGACAAGCCCGCCAAGGCAGACCCGTCGGCCGAAATCTGGGTCAACGACTGGCGTACCGGCGACTGGATCGATGCCCGCACCGCCTACTATGTCCCCAACCAGGTCACCCCCATGGAGTACGGCCTCGGCGCCCAGTCGGACCCGGCCCCCGGCACCCTGAGCTTCGATCAGGCCCGGGAGCACGTCTTCGAGGTGGAGCGCAAGTACAACGTCCACGGAGGCCACCTCGACGCCTCGCCGCCCCAAGCACCGGGCCGCTGAGCCGCACTCGCCCGCTCCCAGCGGCAGCCTGATGGCGGCGGCCGGTTGGTTCGTCGCGACCCCCGAAAGCCAAGCCGCAACCCCACGCACGGTGAGGTCCCAAGCTAAAGGGCCGTCCCGCGCCGGGACAGCCCGGATCCGCCGGGGCCTCCCGCAGGCTCAGTCCCGCCAGGCGCTGAAGACGTAGTCGTGCTCCGCCTGCGCGGTGTGGCAGTCGTAGCAGCCGGTACCGCCATCTGTCACCAGCGTCTTGTCCCAGCTGTTTCCGGCCCAACCTTGGAATCCCCAACCACCGGTCCCAGCGTAGCGCTTCGCGTCCTTGACCATGACCCCGACCAGGACCCGATCGCCTTCGCTGGAGGCGCTGTCCGCGGTCAGGGACTGGAGTTGGTCGAACACGATCACGGAGCCGTCGCCAAAGCGTCCGGACCTGTAGCCTTCAAGGGCCTGGGGGTTCGCGTAGATGTGATGGATACCGAGGAAGGGATCTTCCAGCGGATGCCCCGGGTGGATGGTCATGGACTTCACATGGGTCCAGAGCCGGTAGCCCTCCGGGTAGGCGGGACCTTCCCCCCCGTGGGCGGGGACCTGGAGGCCGAGGACCAGGGCGGTGGGGATCAAGGCGGAGAGGACCAGGGTGCGCTTCATGTCGATGCTCCTCGATGGTGGCTTGTGCCCTACTGAGACGGGCGCTAGACGTATCGACTCGATACGATCTATAGCAAAGCAGCTCGAGGACGCCGCGTCAAGGCGGTATCGACACGATACCATCCATACGCTAGGCTCTGGACTACGACGGCGTGCGCGCGGGAGGGGACATGACCGAGACCTCGGGGACGGAGCTCCACGACTACCTGGAGCGCCTCTGCAACCTGGCGCGGGCCCAGGCCCGGGCGGCCGTGACGGACCCCGGTCTCCAGCCCGTGCAGCTCGAGGCGCTGCGCTACCTGGCCCGTTGCAACCGTTACTCCAACACCCCGCTGGCGGTCGCCGAGTATCTCGGGTCCACCAAGGGGACCGTCTCTCAGACCCTGATGGTGCTGGAGTCCAAGGGCCTGGTCACCAAGGAAACGGACGCCAGGGATCGCCGCGTCATACACCTGGAGCTGACACGCAGGGGACTGGAGGTCCTCGCCGGGGCCATACCCGGCCCCACCCTGCGGCACGCGGCGGCAGACCTGTCGGGTCCTCGTCTGGAGTCGCTGGTGGCGGGTCTGCGGGGGCTCTTAAGGGCCATCCAGGCAGCCAACGGGTTGCGCAGCTTCGGCGCCTGCGCCAGCTGCCGATTCAATGGCCAGACCCCCGAGGGCTACCGGTGCGGACTTACCGGCGAGGCCCTGGCGGAGTCGGACCTCGGGAAGATCTGCCGAGAGCACGAATACCCCCAGGCGGCCATCTAGCCGCCACGGCCCTGCGTGGGCTCGCAGGGCATGCCGCCGAGCTCAGTCGAGTCCGCCAGCTCCGCGAGCCCCACCAGGGCACCCCGGTCCAGGATGGTGATGTGGGCCCCATGGACCTCGATGACCCCGTCCTGGACGAGCTGCTTCACGACCCGGGAGAAGGTCTCGGGCTTCACCGACAGGCGCGAGGCCAGGACCCCCTTGCGCACGTCCAGCTCGAAGGCGCGCCGGTCCTCCGCGCAATGAGCGAGCAGGTAGCGCGCGACCCGGCTCTTGGCGGTGTGCAGGGTCAGGTTGTCGATCTCGCCGATCAGGCCCCGCAGACGCTGGCTGAGCGCCCCCATGACCACGAAGCAGGTGTCCACTGACTCCCGCAGCATGGCGGCGAAGTCCCGGGCGTCGATGGCGATCACCTCGGCCTGCCCCAGGGCAGCGGCGCACACCGGGTAGCGGGGGGCGTTGAGAAACATCAGGGCCTCGGCAAAGGTCTGCCCCGCCGACACGATTTCGATGACCTTCTCGGCCCCCTCCGGCGAGAGGCGGAAGAGCCGAATCTGGCCCTTTTGCACCAGGTAGAAGCGCTTCGCCGGGTCCCCCTGGCTGAATAGCCACTGGCCTTCATCCAGGCTTTGCGTTACGGCATGGGTCGAGACCCGCTGCATCTGGACGTCGCTCAGGCGGGACAGTAGGGGCGTGTTGCGCAGGGCATCGATCATGGGTCTCTCCGCTCGCGGTGACCCGTAGGAGCGGTGCCTTGCCACGATCGCTTCGCCCGAGATGGCAGAGCGGCCTGGAAGGACACGTCGCGCCGGGGCGGCGCTCCTACGGACAGAAATCTCTACCGTATAACACGGATTCAGCAGAAGCGAGTTCCCGATGCGTTATCCCGCACGGCAGGAGGCTCAGCGCAACACCAGTGAGGCACGGCGGTAACGCCAGGCCGCCCCGGCGATCAGGGTGAAGAGCCATAGGGCGGAGCAGGCAAATAGCAGGCCCCCCGGGCGCGTCAGCACCGGCACGTACACACTAGCGGAGAGCAGGGCCAGGGTCAGCCCATGCAGCAGCGGATGCCAGCGCGCCAGGCGGTCGGGGATCAGACGGTGCATGTGGGGCACCCGCACCTCGAAGCGCCCCAGTGCAACCTGGCGTGACTGGAGATGGAACCAGCACAGGAAAGGCACGATCTTGAGCAGCATGCCGCTCGGCAGCCCCACCCCCACGCCCACCAGCAGCAGGACCCCGAGGAGCTCCGCGGGGGCCTCGAGCCACCAGGCGCATGCCGCTGCCATGGCTGAGCCCATGGCGAGCCACCAGTGGATGAGGGTAGCGTCCAGACGCGGCCGGGCGCGCCTCAGCTGGAGCCCAACCGTGGTGACTGCGAAGGCGGCAAAGCCAACTGCCAGGGCCGAGTAGGACCAATCCGCCCAGGGCCCCTGCCCCATCAGCACGAGCACGGTGGCGAGGACCAAGGCCAGGAACAGGGCTGGGACCAGGGCCCGCATCATCCAGCCGGGATAGGGGGGCGTGACATGAAAGAGCGGGACCACCTGATAGCCGACGCCGACGATGAGGAGCCCGACCCAGCCGAGTAGCCCAAAGGACAGGTGAGCCTGCAACCAGTCGGGGAACCGGGGTAGGCTCACCCAACTCAGTAGTCCGGCGGTGAGCAGCAGTCCGAGCGCGACGGTGATGACCAAGGCCAGGGTCGCAAGACGCAGCGCAAGGCGGGGACCCGGGGGTCCCTGGGCCCGGGCCAGTGCAGCCGCCGCGGCGCCGAGAAAAACGGCGAAACCCAGCCCGGCGGCCACCGCGCCTATTCCCAGCAGGGTTGCCCCGACGCCGAGGAAGCCGGCGGCCATCAGGATGCTCCCCAGACTCAGCAGGAGGTGAATGGCGGGTGCGACCCGCCCCACCCAAGGGATCGGCGCGCCGGCGATCACCGGCAGCATCTGAAGCAGGGCACCGCACATGACCTGCCCCAGGAAGCCGATGGTCAGCAGGTGGGTCAAGGCCAGTGCGGCGGGGATCCAGCGCGACGCAATGACTATCTCGCCCTGCAGCGCCAGGACTAGGCCAGCGCCGACCGCGAGCCAGGGGGCGGTCAGGAAGAGGCGCAGGGGCAGATGGATCGGCGGCGCCTGCTCGAGACTGAGCCCAGCGGTGGCGACCATGGAGAGCTCAGTGCCGCGAGGCGGCCCGAGACTCCGGCTCAATGCAGATCTGCCAATCCCCATCCTGGCCGGAGACCTCCCACCGGTAGCCCATCCGCCGCAGGAGATCATACAGGGGAAAGGGCTGCCGGCTCAGATGCAGCAAGAGCCGATCGCCCGGCGGCAGGCTGCCGAGTGCATCCAGGGTACGCTCCAGGGGCTCGGGCGGCGGAAGGTCGGCGACGTCCAGCAGGTGGTCCATACGGCTCATTACCCGAAGCTGGACAGCAGGTCCTGGGCCTCGGACGCGAGCGCCCGATCCGCCAGGGGATAGAGGATGGCCTCCTCCTTGGAGTTGTGCTGCTGGATCACCAGGTGCAAGGTATCGAGGAGCCCGAGGCACTCATCCTTGTCCCGGGCATCCGTCGCCGCCAGAAGGTCCACGAGCATCTGTCGCATCTGGCGGTGCTCCATCCGCATCACACCAGTGGGCCCCGTGGCCATGGGCGCCGCCGCCTCCAGAGACGGGAACAGGGTCTCCTCCTCGAAGCGGAAATGCTGCTCCATGGCCCCCTCGAGCCCCCGAGCCTCGCGGGCGACCAGCTCCCAGTCGTCCACGCCGGTGGCGGACTCCACCAGCGCTAGGAGCCGGTCGCAGCGGCGGTGATCCGCGGTAAGGGCTTCGGCAATCGATTCCGTCATTTGGAGAGGCTCCATAGGGGTTGATCAGGACACAGCGGGCAGCTCCCGAGCCCAATCCGGGCCCGTTAAGCCGGATCCTCGGACGGGCGCCTCGGGTGGCGCCTTGACCTGAGTCATCTGGGCCCCCTACCCCGCCCCTCTGCATCTGACCCTAGCGGGAGCCCAGCAGCACGCAGGGCTCCCGCACTTTCCCCGTCCAGCCCTCCTGGGCGGTTTGACCTTGGTCAAGGTTCCCGTCCAGCCCGCCACGTGCAATGGCGACCGCACCAACGCATCGCGAGGACCCCTCACCCATGGCTCAGACCTTCACCAAATCGATGGCGCGGAACATCTTCTACGGTGGCTCCGTGTTCTTCTTTCTGCTCTTCCTGGCCCTGACCTTCGACACCAGCGCCACCCTACCGGAACGGGACCGCAGGGAGCTCTTGGATCCGAATACCGAGCTCGGGCGCCAGATCGCCCACGGCAAGGAGGTCTGGGAGAACAACAACTGCATCGGCTGCCATTCGCTGCTCGGTGAAGGGGCCTATTTCGCCCCCGAGCTCGGCAACGTCTATGTGCGCTTCGGTAACAGCACCGAGGCCATCAAGGCATTCATCCAGAGCCGCCCCGCCGATGGAATCCCCGGTCGACGCAGCATGCCCCAGTTCAATCTGAGCGCCGATGAGCTGGAGGCCGTCGCCCAGTTCCTGAAGTACTCGTCCCAGATCAACACGGCCGGCTGGCCGCCCAACAAGCAGGGCTGATCCCTCATACAGATCCAAGGAGCACAATCGATGAAATACAAGTCCCAAGGGGTGGCCCGGCTCTACTTCACGGCCGCCATCGCGCTCTTCGTGGCGCAGATCCTATTCGGGCTCATCATGGGCCTGCAGTACGTGGTGGGTGACTTCCTGTTCCCCGAGATCCCCTTCAACGTGGCCCGGATGGTCCATACCAACACCCTGATCGTTTGGCTCCTGATGGGCTTCATGGGGGCCGCCTACTACCTGGTCCCGGAGGAGGCGGAGCGTGAGCTGGTGGCCCCCTGGCTCGCCACCCTCATGTTCTGGATCTTCCTGGTCGCCGCCGGTGCCACCGTGGCCGGCTATTTGCTGGTGCCCTATGCGGGGCTGGCCAAGCTCACCATGAACGAGCTCCTGCCCACCATGGGGCGCGAGTTCCTGGAACAGCCGACCATCACCAAGCTGGGCGTCGTCGTGGTGGCCCTGGCCTTTCTCTTCAACATCGGACTAACCATCCTCAAGGGCCGCAAGACCGTTGTGAACCTGGTGCTCCTAATCGGACTCACGGGCCTCGCGGTCTTCTTCCTGTTTGCCTTCTACAACCCTACCAACCTGGTCCTGGATAAATTTTATTGGTGGTGGGTGGTGCATCTGTGGGTCGAGGGGGTGTGGGAGCTGATCCTGGGCTCCATGCTGGCCTTCGTGCTGATCAAGACGACCGGCGTGGATCGCGAGGTGGTTGAGAAATGGCTCTATGTGATCATCGCCATGACGCTGATCACCGGCATCATCGGGACCGGACATCACTACTACTGGATCGGCACCCCCGAGTATTGGCAGTGGTGGGGCTCGATCTTCTCCGCCATGGAGCCCATCCCCTTCTTCATGATGACGGTCTTCGCCTTCAACATGGTCAACAAGCGCCGGCGCAATCACCCCAACAAGGCCGCCGTGCTGTGGGCCCTGGGTACCGCCGTCATGGCCTTCCTGGGGGCGGGTGTCTGGGGCTTCCTGCACACCCTGTCACCCGTCAACTACTATACGCACGGTACCCAAATCACCGCTGCCCACGGACACATGGCCTTCTACGGAGCCTATGTGATGATCAACCTCACCATGATCTCGTACGCCATGCCCCTCTTGAGCGGTCGCCAGGCCAACAGCATGCGCTCCCAGGTGCTGGAAATGTGGTCCTTCTGGCTGATGACCGTCTCCATGGTCTTCATCACCCTGTTCCTTACCGCCGCCGGCATTCTGCAGGTCTTCCTGCAGCGTTTCAGCGAGGCCCCGCTCCAGTTCATGGTGGCCCAAGAGAAGATTGCACTCTTCTACTGGATGCGTGAGATCGCCGGTCTGGTCTTCCTGGTGGGCCTAGTGCTCTACATCTGGAGCTTCTTCGTCGCCGCGCGGGAGCCCGGCATCTCGGCGGCCACCGCCGAGCCAGAAAGAGAATCCGGGGCAGCAGGCCGCACGGCCGCCGCCGCGGCGGGCTGATCGGAAGGCCCGAACGAGCTCCAAGGGTCATGGAAGACCCGCCACTCCCGGCCCCGCCCCCGCGGGGCTTTTTTTTCGACCATTTCACAACCCGTCCTGCAATGGGACTCACCCCAAAGCGGACGGCGTTCCGCGGGTCGTCACATGGACAGCCACGCCCCAGGATTGGCATCGCCCGCCAACTCCCGTCAGGGTTTTACAGGTCAACCCAGGGCGCGTCACAACGTCCGGGCTGCAACGACCTGAATGGGCTCCACAACTGGACCCAAGGTAGGGCATCGCACGTCTCCCCGTTGATGTACGTCAAGGCTATGAGACACGACGACTGTCAACCTACAATGACATCTTCGGACGACGCGGGGCCCCACATGCGTATCCTCTTCCTGCACCCCAACTACCACTCCGGCGGGGCCGAGATCGCGGGCAACTGGCCACCCGCCTGGGTCGCCTACTTGAGCGGCTCCCTCAAGGCGGCCGGCTACGGCAACATCCGGTTCGTCGACGCCATGACCAACCACCTTGAGGATGAGCAGGTCAGGGCCATCCTCGCCGAGGAGCAACCGGACCTTATCGGCTGCACTGCCATCACCCCCTCCATCTACAAGGCCCAGCGGCTGCTGGAGATCGCCAAGGAGACCTGCCCCAATGCGGTGACGGTCCTGGGCGGAATCCACGCCACCTTCATGTACCAGCAGGTCCTCAGCGAGGCCCCCTGGATCGACGCCATCGTGCGCGGCGAGGGGGAGGAGATCATCGTGGACCTGGTGCGCACCGTGGAAGAGGGCCGCTGGCCCGCCGACCGGGACCGGGTAAAGGGCATTGCCTACGCGGACGGGGGCCAGATCCTGGCCACCGCGGCGGCCCCGACGGTGCGGGATCTGGACTCCATCAGCCCGGACTGGGGCGTTCTGGAGTGGGAGAAGTACATCTACATCCCCATGAACAAGCGGGTGGCCATCCCCAACATGGCCCGCGGCTGCCCCTATACGTGCTCCTTCTGCTCCCAGTGGAAGTTCTGGCGCGACTACCGCATCCGCGACCCCAAGAAGGTGGTGGACGAGATCGAGACCCTGGTGCGGGACCACGATGTGGGCTTCTTCATCCTGGCGGACGAGGAGCCCACCATCAACCGCAAGAAGTTCCTGGCCTTCTGCGAGGAGCTGATCGCCCGGGACCTCAAGGTCCTGTGGGGCATCAACACCCGGGTCACCGACATCCTGCGGGACGAGGCGGTGCTACCGATCTACCGCAAGGCGGGCCTCATCCATGTCTCCCTGGGCACCGAGGCGGCGGCCCAGCTCCAGCTCGACCGCTTCCACAAGGAGACCACCATCGCCGACAACAAGAGGGCCATCGAGCTCTTGCGCAACGCCGGCATCTTGACCGAGGCCCAGTTCATCGTCGGGCTGGAGAACGAGACCCGTGAGACCCTGGAGGAGACCTACCGCATGGCCCGGGACTGGAACCCGGACATGGCCAACTGGGCCATGTATACCCCCTGGCCCTTCACGGACCTGTTCCGGGAGCTGGGGGACAAGGTCGAGATCTTCGACTACGAGAAGTACAACTTCGTCACGCCCATCATCAAGCCGGCCGCCATGGACCGGGCGGAGCTCTTGGATCGGGTGATGCACAATTACCGCCGCTTCTACATCCAGAAGGCACTCTTCTCCTATCCCTGGGCCGGGAGCGGGGAGCGCCGCCGATACCTACTGGGCTGCCTCAAGGCCTTCCTCAAGGCCGGCTTCGAGCGCACCTTCTATGATCTAGGCAAGGTCAATTACTGGGGCCCCCAGTCCAAGAAGAAGGTGGACTTCCACTTCGACACCAACCGTTCCCGGGTCGCCGAGGGCGGGACCGATTGGAAGGGGAAGCACAGCCGCAAGATCAAGGGGGACGTCCAGGCCCAGATCATGGCCTGCGGCGGCGGCAAGGACCAGCTCGACGACGAGGCCCTGGAGGCACTGCTGGACCAGCCACCAGCGGTCCCCAAGGTCGAGCTTCGGCTCCCGGAGCGCTCGCCGAGCGCCTGAAGGTCCCCTCGGATGTCCGTTCCGCCTTCAAGGAGCCGAGTCGCCCGCGCCCAAACCGTCGCCTGGGCCCGCACCAGAGCCCCCTGCCACCATGGGGCTCACCATCGAATGGAACCGGGCTACCCAACGATCTGTTCCCGGTGATCAATTGCGGCGACGGAACCGATCGCTTCAACGCCTTCGGCCGCGTCACCTCCTGCGAAAGCCGTCTGTGATCGACGCGCACCGCGCCTGACTCCGCTCTTCGAAGCGTGCGGGCGGGGGCGGGCGAAACTCGCCCGAGAGAGCACGGCGGCGTGGTTCGCCTCCCACCCATAGCTGCCGTAGGTGGCTCAGGAAAACGCCACGGGCGCCCGTCACATCGTGATGGTACCGGTCGCCCTTGGGTCCATGGCGACCAGCGCCACCCCGAATCATGAAAAGCACTGGCCGCCATGGACAATTCCCTCACCCCTGACCTCGACAAAAGGGCGAGGGGGCCGCGGAGCGCGCTGCGCGCGCCTTTTGCAGTAATCACCTTTTTTCGTTAGCGCTCAGAGCGAATCTGGGCCCTGATCCCGACCCCACATAGATCCCTGTCCGTCCCCCGCTCCATCGCCCAAGAGTCAATAGGTGAAGACCGCCGAGTCCTGTGCCAGCTCCACCAAAAAGGCAGCACCACCGGGCTCTGCGCCGTCGATCAACTCATCAGGCTCAACCGAGTGGGCCTTCATGCATGGTGCGCAGACATAGATCTTACCGCCGTTTTCGACAAACACCTTCTGCAGAGTCTCCAACGAGGGAAACGGGGGAAAACGTAGCCCCTTGGTTCCTCCCTGCTTTGCTTCCCTCACGGCAAGACCCTGAAGAAAGATGTTGACCTCCTTGTCTTCCGCCAGTGCGGCATTTGCGATTGCCCATGGCATTGTCGCGATTTCGAGGTTGTCGTCGAAATGCGTGGAAATCAGGAGAACCTTCGACATGCTACTACCCTCCTTATCGCCTCCCGAGCATCCCTGCTGCATTCGTACCTCCTGAAATGATTATAGTGCTGGATCGCTTAGGCGCCGGGCAGGTTATCTCTAGCTACAATGCAGTCTCGCGCTCTTAGCCACCTGCCAGGAGTATATTGACGCTCAATGCGGATTCGTATTGCGCCATATCGCAGCAATCGTAGCGGTTGGTGACCTTTTTGATCAGTCCCTGGCTGCGCAAGCCCTTCGAGATGTAGGGGGCTAGTCCCGCCCGAGGCGCCCCCCATCAGATCGATGCGGTCAACGATGGATCCGTCCGCGTGCCGATGTCCGCTTTGTGCCCGCTGCGGGGGGGGGGGGATGGGCCGTGGAAATGCGCTCGGAGCATGGGAGGGCCTCCCGACAAAGCGCAGCACTCTTGGCGAATCTAATAGGCTCAGGCGATTATCGAGAGAGAAACATGCGATTTTGGCTTTCTCGGCATGATCACTACTCTTTGGCGTAAGTCCATCGTCAGAGGGAAAGTGCCATGACCAAGACCATCTCCTTCGGTGCCGTGCACTTCACGGTGGCCTTCACCGTCGCTTATCTCCTGACCGGGAGCTTCCTGGTGGGCGGGGCGATCGCCCTGGTCGAGCCAGCCATCAACACGGTGGCCTATTTCTTCCATGAGCGGATTTGGGAGCGGACCCGCCAGAGGCGTCGCCACGGATCCGAGCTCGCGGCCCTGCGGGCTTGAGGCGTGCCCTCGGCGACATGACTCTGACCCAGGGGGGCTTAAACGCCACCCCCATCAGGGCCAGAGCGCATCCAGTGGGAAGGTGACCGCGTCGAAGGGCGGCAGCCGAACCGAATCGTCCTCCTTCAAGGTCGCCAAGAGGGTCCACTTTCGGTTGGTCAGCTCGTAGGCCTCGAGTGTCTTCAAGGCAGGATCGATCAACCAGCAGTAAGGAACCCCCTCCGCTGCATACAGGGGCAGCTTAATGCTGCGGTCGGTTTGGGCCGTCGAAGGGGAAAGGACCTCGCAGACCCAATCCGGGGACAGCGCGATCCAGGCATCGTCCGGTAGCTCTGGCAGACGTTCCTTTCTCCAACCCGCAAGATCGGGCACGATCACTTCCGGACCCAGGTGAACCTCCGGCTCCACCAGAATCCACCAGCCGCCGGGCCCCCCCTTGCCCTCGCCAAACGGATCGAACAGGCGTCCGTCCAGGGAGGATGTCGCATAGGCATGTCTCGGCGAGGGCCGCGGGTGGGTATGCAAGCGGCCGTTCAGGATCTCCGCGACCAGGTTTGGCGGCGCCTGCAGAACGTCTTCATAGGTCGCGTTTCTTGGGGCGAGGTTGGCCATCAAAATTCCTTAGGCGATTGCCGGAGAATCATGTACCAGATCGCGAAGGATTTTCGTCTGCCTTCAAGGAGTGCTGATAGGCAGCATAGCCGGGCTTTGTGCCTGTCGGCGCGACGCGGAAGGCGGGCGAAAAGACGAGCGAGATGGTGCATGGTTTGACAGAAATCGCCTTAGCAGGCTTGGGCAGTCATGGCGATTCTGCACCAAAGCCACACCCCGGGACAAAGCCGAAAGGGCGCGCGGATTCAGCTCCCGTGGAGGAGCCTAATGGCTGGTGCCCTCGGAGCGTGTGATCTTGTTGTAGACGTTGTACTTGCCCGAGGGCTTGCGCATCGGCAGGCGCTTGATCTCCTTGAGGGTCTGGGCGTCATAGACGACCAGGGCCCCATCGTCCTCCCAGATGCTGACCAGGGCATAGCGCCCATAGCGGTCGAACTCCACGTGGGCGGCGGTCTTGCCGGGGGCGGGTCTCAGGGTCTCGACGATCTCGAGGCTGCGCTTGTCGATGATATGAATGGCGTCCTTGTTGGGGCCAGAGAAGACATCCACCCAGGCGTAGGGGCTCGACTCGTGACTGCGGGCGAAAAACCCCGGGCCCAGTGTCTCGATACGCTTAACCGTCTCCCAGGTCTTGAGATCGATCACCGAGACCTCGGCCTTCTTGAGGTGCGGGGTGGCGAGCAGGGTGTGCCCGTCGCGCTCCCAGGTGATGCCGGAGCCCAGGTGAGGCATGCCGTCCAGGTCCAGCTCGGCGATCTTCTGGCGCACGTCCAGGTTGACCACCTGGCCCTGGCTGCCGTCCCGGGCGGCGCCGATGAGGACCTGGTAGGACTGGTCGAAGAAGAAGTCGTCCAGATACTCGGCGAGGCGGGTGCGCCGCACCGGGAAGGGGCCCGGCTCCAGGGCCGTCCCCTCCCCCATCCGATAGTCGTGCATGGGTCCGTTGTAGACCGGCAAAGGTGCGTCGGCCACCAGGATCTCCCACACCTCGGGGATGTCCTTGAGTGCCGCCACAAAGCTCTGGCGGGGCGGCGCGGCATAGACCGCGCTCACCCGTGAGCCCTTGCCCTGGTCGTCTTGGACGGGGATCAGCTTGAGGGGCTTGAGGTCCCGGGCGTCGAGGATCACCAGGCTGTGGGGCAGATAATTGGCCACCGCCACATAGCGCCCATCGCCGGACACTGCGAGGTTGCGGGTATGGATGCCGGCGCGTAGCTCCGCCACGGTCTGGAGGCTGTGCAGGTCGAACTTGCTGATCCAGCCATCCCGGGAGGCGAAGTAGACGAAGCGCCCGTCGTTGGAGAACTTCGGGCCCCCGTGCAGCGCACGGTGGGTGGCAAAGCGATGGATAGGCTCGAGTCGGTCGCCGTCCAGGATGGTGGCATGATGATCGCCCGTCTCCACCACCACGAAGAGGTTCAAGGGGTCTGAGCCGTGCAGCGGTTTTGCGGGCAGGTCCTGCTCCCGGACCAGCACCTGGCGGCTCCCCTCAATGCGCTCCAGACCCCAGGTCGGGGTCTCGGGCAGGGGCGTGAAGACCAGATCCACCAGGGATTGGGCCTCGGCCTCGGTGAGGCGGTCGCCGAAGGCCGGCATCTGGGTCGCGGGGCGGCCGTTGAGGATCAGGTCCCGGGCCTCCTCGGGCTTGAGTCGCCCGAAGTTCTCAGGAATCAGGGCGGGGCCGGTAATGCCCAACCGATCGGGCCCGTGGCACTCGGCGCAGAGGCGCTGATAGGAGGCCGCGGCACCGTCCGAAATGCCCTGACGCGGACCGTTCTGAACGCCTTTGGTGGTCTCAGCAGCATTCCCTGGACCAGAGAAAGCCACGGCAATCGAGATGGCCAGAAACAAGCGAAGCGGGGCCATGGGCGCCTGACCTCATGTTGGCGACGACCGGATCTTGGTCACTGGAAACCCGGATCGCCGCCCGGCCGAGGCCATGGGGGACCCAGGCTGGCCCCGATCCGCTCGGTCTGCCGCGACCCCGCAAGAGGTCGACCATGCGACCCGGAACCAGCCTGAATTCGCCGTGCCTGCGGCACCTGGTGTAGTCGGGCTTCAGCCGGACGAGGACGTTGCGGATCGTTCCGGCGGCGTGGTCGGGCTGAACCCCGACCACGGCCGGACGCTCGCGGGGCCTCAGTACACGTCGTGGACGGTGTTGTAGACGTTGAACTTGCCGGTGGGTGTCACCAGCCGCTCGTCCTTGATGACCTTCTTGACCTCGAGGGTCTTGTCGTCCAGCACCACCAGGGCGGACTTCTGGTCCTTGCCATTCCACACCGAGAACCAGACCTCGTCACCGGCCTTGTTGTACTCGGGCTGCACGACCCGCTTGGGGCCCTCACCCAGGTCCGCCCACTCGGCGATGGGCAGCACCTTGAAGCCCCCCGCGAGGTTGTCCAGATCAAAGACGGCGATAGTCTGGCTCAGCTTCTCCACCGAGTTCAGGGCCGTGTCCACATAGAGGTGCCGCGACTTGGGATGGGTCTTGATGAAGAGTGATCCACCGCCCTGCCCGTCCAGGGTGCGCACCACCTTCCAGGCCTGGTCTGGATGGCCCTCGGGATCCGTGCCGATCAGTGAGATGGACTTGTCGCCCAGATGGCTGGTGGCCCACACCGGACCATGCTCCGGATCCGTGAAGTTGGCCCCGCGACCCGGATGGGGGATGGCACCCACGTCCACGATCGCCGCCAGCTTCTGATCCTTGGAGTCGATCACCGCAACCTTGTTCGACTGGTTCGCCGCGGTCATGAAGTAGCGCTTGCTCGCGTCCCAGCCGCCATCGTGCAGGTAGGGGGCCGTGCCGATGTCCGTGACCTTGAGGTTCTTGATGTCCGAGTAGTCCACCATCAGGACGTGCCCGGTCTCCTTGACGTTGACGATGAACTCCGGGTGCTCATGGGAGGCGACGATGGCCGCCACTCGGGGCTCCGGATGGTATTCCTGGGTGTCCACCGTCATCCCCCGGGTGGAGACGATCTTCAGGGGCTCCAGGGTGTCGCCATCCATGATCACGAACTGGGGCGGCCAGTAGGTACCGGCAACGGCGTACTTATCCTCCATGCCCTTGAACTTGGAGGTCTCCACCGAGCGCGCCTCCATGCCCACCTTGATCTTGGCGACGGTCTCGGGCTTCTCCATCCACAGATCGATGAGGTTGATCTTGGCATCGCGCCCGATCACGAACAGGTAGCGTCCGGAGGCCGACAGGCGGGAGATGTGCACCGCATAGCCGGTGTCGATGGTGCTGATGATCTCCTTGCTCTCCCCGTCGATCAGGGCGATCTTGCCCGCGTCCCGCAGGGTCACGGAGAAGAGGTTCTCCAGATTGAGGTTATTCATCTGCTTGGTGGGCCGCTTCTCCGGCGGTACCAGCACTTCCCAGCTCGCCTTCATGTCCGCCATGCCGTACTCGGGGGGCATCGGCGGCTCGTGCTGGAGGTAGCGGGCCATGAGGTCGATCTGGGGCTCGGTCAGATCGCCCGAAGTGCCCCAGTTGGGCATGCCCGCGGGCGAGCCATAGGTAATCATGGCCTTGAGGTAGGGGGTGCCGAGCTGGCGGGTCTTGTCGGTGGTCAGGGGCTTGCCGGTCGCCCCCTTGCGCAGCACGCCATGGCAACCGGCGCAGCGCTGGAAGAAGATCTCCTTGGCCTTGGCGAACTCGTCCTTGGTCATGGCCGGACCCTCGCCGTCCATCAGGTCCTTGGTCAGGGCCGGGTCGAGGGCGCCCGGGGCGGCCTGATAGGCCTGCTCTGCATCGCTCATGCCCGGGCGCGGGGCCTCGGCCAGGGCGGCGCCAACGGCGACGGCCAGGGCGCTTAACAGAAACAGGGAGGCGTTGCGGCGCCTGCTAGACGCTGTCGGCTTGGCTTTCATTCAGTGGATCTCCACAGGACTACGGAATCGTTGGCATAGGGGAAGGTCGCGGCACTGGGGAAGGTAAGTAGCGCCGAGCCGTCCGCCTTTGACCCATGTCAAACGCTCGCCGAGCGCGAGGCCACCGTTCCTTTGGTGGTACCTCCAATTCGCCCGAAGGGGTAGTGCCGCATTGGTCCTGTGGTTGCTGCTCCGGGTCGCCCTGACGTATCCGAGGCCCATTGACCGCCCCCTTGCTGGCGGTGTCCAGGGGCGCTAGATTGAGCGACGCCGCCGGCCCCCTGGGGATGGTGGCCCTGCACGCAGTCCCGTCTGAGGCCGCGCCTGTCGTTTTGACTCTGGCCCCGTTGTGGCGGTTGTACCCCTCGATGAGCCGGAGGATAGCCATGGCCCGCCCCATCCGCCTGTGGTCCCCTGGGGTCCTCTGGATCCTGTTGTGTCTGCTCGGACCCCCGCCCGCTCGGGCAGCGAACGCTCCCGACCCGGGGGACGCGGCGTCGAAAGAGACCTCCGTCGCGATCAATCCGGCGACCGGCAAACCGTTCATCCCCAACAAACGCTGCCTCAAGTGCCACGGCGACGAGGAGGACCAGACGGTGGAGCGCGACGACGGCACCGTCGTCAACATCTTTGTCGACCCGGAGGCGATCGCGGCCAGCGTGCACGGCCAGCAGTACTGCCAGAGCTGCCATGCCAACGTCACCGACACCAAGCACGAGGATGACCCGCCGCAGATCCTGGTGGGCTGCATCGACTGCCACGAGCGTACCTGGGAGGCCCACAAGGACGACCCGGACCCCAGGTATCAGCGACTCGTCGTGGTGGTCCAGCAGATCGAGAGCTACATGCACTCGGTCCACGCCCGCCCGAGCCGGGTGGATCAGTCGCGCACCAACGCCACCTGCTACGACTGCCACGACGCCCACCGCATCGGCGCCCTGGGCAGCGAGGCCCGGGCGGATCATCGGCTGCGCAATCCGGAGGTGTGCGGGCGCTGCCACGCCGAGCAGAAGGAGCAATATCTGGACTCCGTCCACGGCCGGGCGGTGACCGAGTGGAAGGACCCGGGCGCGGCGGTGTGCTCCGACTGCCACACCACCCATCAGATCGAGTCCCCGGAGGGCGACGCCACCCAGCTCCTGATCACCCAGAACTGTGGGTCCTGCCACCAGGAGGAGCAGAAAACCTATCTGGCGAGCTATCACGGTCAGGTCAATCGACTCGGCTATACCCACACGGCCAAGTGCTTCGACTGCCACGGGTCCCACCAGGTGTCCGGGGTGGATGACCCGACCTCCAAGATCCACCAGGCCAACCGGTTGGAGACCTGCCGGCAGTGCCACGAGGACGCCCCGCAAGGCTTCCTGGGCTTCCACCCCCACGGCAATACCCGGGACTTTGAGCGCTACCCAGGGCTCTGGCTAACCGCCAAGTTCATGCAGGCGCTGATCATCGGCGTCTTCCTGTTCTTCTGGACCCACGTCATCCTGTGGTTCTACCGGGAGTATCGGGACCGCCGGGAGGGCAAGAGCTATAGCCATGCCCAACCCTCCGAGGGCACCCTGTACTTCAGGCGCTTCGGCTGGACCTGGCGGGTGATCCACCTGCTGTTCGCGGTGAGCACCATGGTGCTGGTGCTGAGCGGCACCACCCTGCTGTTCGCCCACACGGGTTGGGCCAAGACCGTGATCGACCTGATCGGCGGGCCCCAGGTGGAGGCCATCGTTCACCGCACCGCCGCCACCGTCTGGCTCAGCGTCTTCGGGGCCCATGTCCTCGTCGTCGCCTTCAACATCGCGCGCCGGGGCAGACGCTTTGAGTGGCTCGGCCCCACCTCGCTGGTTCCGAATATGCAGGACCTGCGCGACGTGGTGGCCATGTTCCGCTGGTTCTTTGGTCTCGCCCCGCGCCCGAGCTTCGACCGCTGGTCCTATTGGCAGAAGTTCGACTACTGGGCCCCCTTCTGGGGCGCCGCCATCATCGGCTTCAGCGGGCTGACGCTGTTCTTCCCCACCAAGACCGCGGAGTTTCTGCCCGGCTGGACCTTCAACATCGCCACCATCGTCCACGCGGAGGAAGCCCTGCTGGCGACCATGTTCATCTTCACGGTGCACTTCTTCAACTCCCACTTCCGGCCCGACCGCTTCCCCTTGAGCACCATCATGTTCACGGGGGCTGTGCCCTTGGAGGAGTTGAAGTTCGAGCACCGCAAGGAATACGAGCGGCTCGAGGCCAGCGGGGAGCTGGAGCATTACCTGGTCAAGCCGCCCTCCGAGCGCCTCGAGAAGGGCTCCCGGGCCCTGGCAGCGGTGCTGATCCTGGCGGGCCTGGGTCTGCTCACCCTGGTGCTTATCGGCGTGATGACGTCGCCCCATTGAGGGCAGGGGCCCGCCCGGCACTGCGGGTCCTTGCCGCCAGCGGGGCGGATTTGAGCTAGCTCAAAGCGCCCCCGCCCCGGCACCCTAAGCTCCAGTCAGAATCCGTGTCGAAGTGCGGCCCCGCGGGGGGCTAGCGGCGAATGACCCCACCCGCCGAGGCCCAGTCATGCCAGCGAGACCGCCTTGAGCAAGCCAACGCCTGCCCCTTACCGCCTGCGGGATCTGCGCGACGCCCTGGACGTCGGCTGGCGGGTCTTTCGCGCCCAGCCGGGACCCAGTCTGGTCCTCGGGCTCCTGCTCGCCCTGATCGGTACCGCCCTGTGGCTGGCCCTCGCCTATCTCGGTGCCACACCGCTGGGCTGGGTCCTGACCGGCGGATTCCTGCTCATCGGCCCCGCACTGCTCGCCGGTTACTTCGGACTCTACCGCCGCTGGGAGCGGGCGGAGCGGCCCCAAGTCGGCGACGCCTTTCTCGGTTTCATCGAGGCCGGTGGCGGGTTCTGGGCGGTGGCAGCGTTCTGCGCCTTCCTGTTCCTCGTCTGGCTCACCGATGCCGGCGTGCTCTATGCCTTTCAGGTGGGCGCGACTCCCCTGATGGAGGGTGCGTCCGGCCCCTGGGACTGGTCGAGCCTGAGCCCCGGGGCACGCACCTTCGCCCTCTGGTCCAGCCCGGTTGGGGCCTTCCTGGCCCTTGGACTCTACCTGGTCACGGCCTTCTCCGTACCCCTGCTCTACGAGCGGCGCAGCACGGTCATCCCGGCCGTCGTCGCCGGCATCAGGGCGGCCTTGGGCAACCTGCTGCCTGCCCTCGCATGGGCCTTGATCATCGCACTTGGGATATTCCCGGGCATCCTGGTGCCAGCGCTGCTGCCCGTGACCCTACCGGTGCTGGCCTACGGCAGCTTCGCGCTTTATCGAAGGGTGTTTCCCCTGGATCCCGAATCCAACCCCAATGTAGATCGGGCTTCAACCCGACCGCAGCCCCACAGACCCTCGGATGGGTCGCTGTCGGGCTGAAGCCCGACCCACAGGACCACGGGAGATTGGCGAGCCATGGGACCCCTGACCGCATCCCTGACCTTTCCGGGCCCTGACGAGACCGACCCCGAGGCCTCAGCGCACGAGCGTATCGACCCCCGCATCCCGGGCAACAAGGCCATCTGGGTGGGCATCTACGCGGAGATGACCGAGTTCGCCCTGATGTTCCTGGTCTACTTCCTGGCCCGCGCCCACCATCCGGACGCCTTCCACCTGGGCCCAGGCCGGCTCTGGACCCTCGCCGGGGTGATCAACACCCTGATCATGTTGACGAGCAGCTTCTTCGTGGCCCGAGCGGTGCTCGCGATCCGGGTGGACCAGGTCCGGCGCGCCATGACCTGGCTCGCGGCGGCCTTCGCCACCGGCCTGGGTTACCCGCTGGTGAAGGTCCTGGAGCTTCGCTGGAACCTGGCCCGGGGTCTCGACGGCAGCGGCGACGTCTTCCAGCTCGCCTACTATTACCTGACCCTCAACCACTTGGTGCATGTGAGCTGGGGGCTGCTCGGACTGGCCTGGGTGATGGTCCGTACCGGGACCGGGGGCTACTCCGGCTTTGATCATCGCGGCCTGGTGGCCTTCGCCAGCTACTGGCACGCTACGGACTTGATCTGGCTCATGATCTTTGCGCTCTTCTATGTCCTCCCCTAATGCCGCCATGACCACGCGCGTCCGCTCCGTCGACTGGACCTGGATCGTCCTGATCTCAATGACCCTCGCCGGGGTCGCCGTCGGTGAGGGGGCGGAGCCCGGATTCTGGGTGACCCTCGCGGTCGCCGCCATCGCCGCCCTCAAGGGACGGCTGGTCATTGACCAATTCATGGAGCTCGGCAGCGCCCACCCCGCCATCCGCCGCCTGGTCAGTCTCTTCGGGCTGCTGGTGCCGGCGCTCATGGTGCTGGTCTATCTCTTCGGCCCCCAGATCGCACAGCTCACCACCCTATCAAGGGCCTAGAGCCCGGAGCGCGTTGATGCACTTCACCAATCGAAAAGGCAGCGGCGCACGCGCCGCCTCAGAGGTGCTCTCGGGGACGCTGGTGCTGGTCCTGCTGCTGCTCGCCGGGCGAGGGACTGCCGACGAGGCGCTCTCCCGGGGTGACTGCGCGGCGCCCGC
>JBGSUY010000849.1:0-8643 GCA_041753195.1 Chromatiaceae bacterium | reverse complement strand
GGCGACAACCAGAACCAGGTCCGCCGGGGTCAGGGCGAGATGGGCGACCCCATCATAGAATGCGCCGAAGCCTGTCTCAACCAAGTGGGCATACGCTGGGGTGGCCGCCGCCGTGGCGAGCACCGACAAGAGCACCCTGTCCGCGCCGATCCTCACGCCACCGACCGCCAAAGGAAGAAGACCCCAGCCAGCGCGACCCCGCCTCCCGCCGCCTGGACGAGACGGCGCCCCGTCTTCCAGCGATGGGCCACCCCGAGCAGGACGCCGATCGCATGGAGTAGAGCCGTCGCGATCACGAACCCAAGGCTGTAAAGCAGCGCGCTCGTCCCCTCGGGCAGCTCCCGGCCGTGTGCATGCCCGTGGAAGACCGCGAACGCCGTGACCACCAGCGCCGCCAGCCACAGCGGCGGACGGACCTCCGCCAGCACCAGGGCGCCCAACACGATGGCCGAGAGGCCGATGCCGATCATGCTCGCACGGGCGGAGAAGGCAGTATGCAGATGGGTGTCGCCGAAAAAGACCCGGTTGGGAAAGTCCTGCTCGAGATAGGGCGACATGCCTATCCGGTTAACTCAGGTCGACACAAGATGTAGGTCTTATGCTTGCCCGGTGGGGAGGTCGGCATACTACCGATAGAGGTTTCCTGAGCCAACCGGATAGGCATATAGGGCGAATACTTGGTCTTGTCGATCTCTGTCTGGGGCGGCGCGTCATGGGCAGCCGACCCGCCGAGCGCCTGGGAGGGCAAGCAACAGGGCCGCCAGGGCGTATGGGGGTACCATCTTCATGAGGCTTCTCATTAGGGGGTTGGTTTGTGGTGAAGGCGGTCGCGGCGGATCAGAACTGGTAAACGACCTTGAGCCACACATAGTCACCTTCGAGCCGGTTCTTGGTCTCCAGCTCCGGCAGCCAGCGCAGCTCTGCGACGAAATTTTGCTCGCCCAGGGGCAGGACATAGCCCAGCACCGGGCCGATTCCCGCGGTGCGGCCCTTGAAGTCGCCGAGGATCGGGCGCTGGCCGCTGTCGGCGGTCACCTGCTCCAGCCAGAAGGCCTCGGCGCCGATGCTAAAGAAACCGCTTCCGACGGGCAGTAGTTGCTGCACGCTTCCTTCCAGGTGGGTCATGACGCCGCTGCGGTAGTCGGTGTCCGGATTCTCGGTGCTGAAGACCAAGCCGCCGTGCAGCGCGGCGTTGAAGCCGTTCGTGGGGTTGTTGTACGAGCCGCCGGCCCAGGGATTGAAGGACCAGTAATTGAGCCCCGGGTTGGCCAGCCGGCCCAACTCGTAGTCCCCGGTCGGGGCGAAGACGGTCAGGGCGGCGTTGTACTGCCAGGGACCGTCCTTCCAGGCGAGCATGGCCGGGATCAGCGTGAGATCGCCGAACCCGGAGGCCGTATCCCGCCGCCGTCTGTCCCCAAGCACCGTCTCGATCTCGCCCTCGACGGTCATCCAGACATAGGGCAGCATGACGCCGACGCTGTAGTGGGCACCCGCAATCGGCGTTTCGACGGTGTAGAACCCGCCGGCGACCAGGACGTCGCTGGTAGCCTTCAAACCGAGGACGTCGATGCCGGCGACCGGGATCTGCTTAGAGAGATCAGCGTCGCCCTCGTAATGGAGGTAGATCGGCTCGATCACCCAGCCGGGCTGGGTGGGCGCGAGGTCGATCAGCGTCGCCACCGCCCCGGGCAGGTAGTGACTGGTGCCGCCTTCGGAGGCTGCCGCGCTCAAGGGAGCGAGTGCACAGAAGACGAGACTGAGGCCGCCTGCCGCGTGGCCCAAGAACGTGCTTCTCTGATGCTTCATGGTATCGGTGGCCTTCGTTTGGTGTGCGGATCGACGCTCAATGAAGTCGCTTCTCAAACCCTCAGGGGAGCATTGAGCAATTCAGCGTTTCCCCCCGAGCAGGGAGGCCGTTTTCAGTCGCCCTAAGCGAGAAGAACATGAAGCGATCCGCAGGCCGCCCTGCGGATCGCGTGCTGAGTTTCGCCCAGGATGGCGCGAGTTATCTCACCTGTATGTCGACCTCTTCGATCTGGCCGGTGAAGGGGAACGGGGGCTGGTAGTCGAAAGTGACCGGCTGGCCCGTGTCCTCGCCGATACCGAAGGTGTCGATGCCGAAGCGGCCCGGCACCGTGGCCTCCATCCGCCCCTCTGCGACCTGATTGCCGTCGACCTTGAGCCGCAGCGTCGCGCCCTTGCCGACGCCCCCACCCGCGTAGTCGAATTCCAACGCGACGGTCGCCGCGCCGGCGGGCAGCGGTGCCTGGCCCTTGAGCACGGTGTGCTTCTCGAAGTAGTTGTAATCGAAGATCGGGACCCCGTCCTTGAGATAGAGCGACAGGCCGGCGGCGACCCCGCCGAAGGCCATGATGACCCCTTCGGTGTTGGCCCCGTCCGTCTTCACCTTGGCAGTCAGCGTCCAGGAGCGGTTCTTCATCGGCGGTGCGGCGGGCTCGGCGATCCGCGTCGCGCCGGTAAAATAGGTGAAGCGGGTGGCCTGGGGATCGGCGCCGGGCGCCAGAGGCTTGGGGATGGCGATACGCGCCGCCCCGCGGTCGTCGAGCGGATAGACGTCATAGCGCTGCGCCGCCGCGTCGAATTTCGCCTTCATCTCCGCGAGCTTGTCCGGCATCTGGCCGGCGAGGTCGTTGGCCTCGGAGAAATCGGCATTCAGGTCGTAGAGCTCCCAGCGGTCCTTGTCCCAATTGCCGGGGGCCAGATCCTGGCGCCACGGCAGGGTGTGCTGGGCATCCGCCTTCCAGCCGTCGGCGTAGATGGACCTATTGCTGAGGATCTCGAAATACTGCTCGGGGCGGCCCTGAAAGCTGGGGTCGGCGAAGCTCGCGAGGAATGACCGGCCGGCCAGCGGCAACTGCTTGACGCCGTTGACCATGTCCGGCATCGGGACCTGGGCGGCCGCCAGGATGGTGGGGACGACATCGACCAGATGCAGGAAGGCGTCCCGCGGCCTGTCGTCGTGTTTGATCCGCGCCGGCCAGGAGACGACCATGGGGTTGCGGGTGCCGCCCAGATGGGAGGCGACCTGCTTGACCCACTGGAAGGGGGTGTTGCCCGCCCAGGCCCAGCCGACGGGGTAGTGCGGCTCGGACTCTGGGCCGCCGAGGGTGTCGATGTGGGCAAGGATCTCTTCGATGGTGGTCGAGAGGCCGTTGAGCCCCTTGATCTCGTTGAGCGTGCCGTCCGGACCGCCTTCGGCGGAGGCGCCGTTGTCGCCGGCGATATAGATGACGAGGGTGTTGTCGGCGTCGGGCAGCGTCTTCACGGCATCGAGCAGGCGCCCGATCTCGCGGTCCGTAAAGGCAAAGAAGCCGGCGAAGTTCTCCATGAACGCGGTGTACAGCCGCTTTTGCTCGGCGCTGAGGCTATCCCAGGCCGGCACCCAATCCGGGCGCGGCGTCAGCTTGGTGCCGGGCGGGATGATGCCCATCTCGAGCTGCCGCTTGTAGACCAGCTCGCGGTACTGCTCCCAGCCCCTATCGAACTTGCCCTTGAAGCGGTCGCGCCACTCGGCGGTGACATGATGGGGGGCATGCATGGCGCCGGGGGCGAAATACATGAAGAAGGGCTTGGCCGGTGCGACCGACTTGGAGAGCTTCATCCGGGCGATGGCCCGATCGGTCATATCGGTCATGAAGTGGTAGCCCTGCTCGGGGGTCTTGTTGGGCTCCACCGGCACCGTGTTCTCGAAGAGGACCGGGAAATACTGGTGGGTCTCACCGGCGTTGAAGCCGAAGAAGTAGTCGAAGCCCATGCCCGTGGGCCAGCGATCGAAGGGACCGGCAACGGTGGTTTCCCAATCCGGGGTGTTGTGATTCTTGCCGTACCACCAAGTGGTGTAGCCGTTGTCCTTGAGGACCTCGCCGATGGTCGCGGTGGTGCGCGGCATCATCGTGGAGTAATTGGGAAACCCGGTGGCCCACTCCATGAGAAAGCCATTGCCGGTATCGTGATGATTGCGCCCGGTGAGCAGCGCGGCGCGCGACGGGCCGCAGATGGCGGTGGTGTGGAAGCGGTTATAGCGCAGCCCCTCAGACGCGAGCTGGTCGAGGTTCGGCGTCGGAATAAGGCCGCCGAAGGTCGAAGTCTGGCCGAAGCCCACGTCGTCGAGCAGGATGACGATAACGTTCGGCGCACCCGCGGGGGCGGCCGGCGGCTGCTGCCAGGCGGACTCGGAGTCCTGGTAGGTCTTGCCGATCTTGCCCGCGAATGGCGACAGGGGCATCGGCAGGACGCTGCGGTCCTCCGCGGTGGTGTCGCCCTCGGCGGGCGGCTGTGCGAGTGCGAACGCATACACCAGTAACAGCGTGCCTGCGCCAAGCACCTTGATCGCATTGACGGGCTCGAACCTCGAGACTGCAATCGCGCGGCCTCCGATCGGCCATCTCATGGGGAAGCTCCTCTATGGTTGGCAAAGGGGTAGCAAAGTACTGCACCAATTGCCCGCCGATCGCGGTCAACTTGGCGACCAGGGCGGCGATGCGCTCGGTAGGGGGCACTGCTTGCGGTCGTTATCAGGAATTTGCCGACGTAATCCTGTGCCGCCATCAGCAGGAAGGGACGATCCAGGAAGCAGTCGTCATTAGGTGTTCAGATGCGCGCCTTCGCGGCACTGTCATGCCACGAGGCCAGATCGACTGGCGCCTGCGCCTGTGCTCCGGCAACCAGGCCCAGCAGTAGTGGCATCAACCACCCGCTGAAACGGCGTCGCCAGGACAAGCTCTTCGCTTGCATGTTGCCCTCCAGGATCAGCTCGGACACGGACTCGAAAGCGCGACACGCGCCACCGATCGCCACATCGCCCCAGGTCAGGACCACCGCCTCAAGCTACTTGCCGGCCAAGCCGGCTTCGATCGTCTTCTGGATATTGGCCAGGTTGAAGGAGCCCGGCGTCGCGCTCGGCGGGTAGTCCTTCATGCTCAGCAGGAACTTGCCTGCGATGGCGTTCAGCGGCGCCAGGACGAACACCCGGTCGAGCAACCAGTCGTCGTAGACGTTGGCGTTGTGCTGCGCACGTTCGAAGGGGTCACGACGCAGGTTGAACAGTAGCGGCACGCGCAATTCGACGAAGGGTTCGCGCCACACGC
Organism: Chromatiaceae bacterium; assembly: GCA_041753195.1. Classification (GTDB taxonomy): domain Bacteria; phylum Pseudomonadota; class Gammaproteobacteria; order Chromatiales; family Chromatiaceae; genus Thiodictyon. The sequence goes on along the minus strand of JBGSUY010000849.1, from coordinate 3,535 downwards.
CGAAGGCCTGGCCGCGGTTCTCCAGGAACACCGATTTCCAGTCCTGGTAGCGCAGCGCCACCACCTGGCCATCGTCGTTGACGTAGATGAACTCGTTGCGCGGCGAGGCCTTGCTGTTGCCCATCAGGTAGTCGAGCTGGTTGTAGCCGTCCAGGTGGGCGCGGTAGCTGCGTCCGTTGATGGTGGTGCCCTTGAGCAGACTTTCCTTGATGTCGTTGTTGCCGGCGACGGCGGCGAAAGTGGGGAGCCAATCTTCGTGCGCGACGATGCCGTTCAGCGTAACGCCCGCGGGGAACTTGCCGGGCCAGCGCACGAAGGCCGGCACGCGGTAGGCGCCTTCCCAGTTGCTGTTCTTCTCGCTGCGAAACGGCGTGTTGCCGGCGTCGGGCCAGGTGTTGAAATGCGGCCCGTTGTCGGTGGAGTACATCACCACGGTGTCGTTGGCGATGCCCAGTTCATCCAGCTTCTTCAGCAGCTCGCCGACCATGGCATCGTGTTCCACCATGCCGTCGCTGTACTCGTCCTGCCCGGACTTGCCGCGGTTCTCCGCCTTGACGTGGGTGCGAAAGTGCATGCGCGTGGCGTTCCACCACACGAAGAAGGGCTTGCCGGCCTTGTGCTGCTGCTCGATGAAGTCCATCGCAGCCTTCGAGGTCTCCTCGTCCACGGTCTCCATGCGCTTCTTCGTCAGCGGCCCGGTGTCCTCGATCTTCTGGCCGCCGCTGCCATCGGCCCACGAATGGATCACGCCACGCGGCCCGAACCTCTCGCGGAACTCGGGGTTCTTCGGGTAGTCCTCGTTCTCGGGCTCCTCCTCGGCATTGAGGTGGTAGAGATTGCCGAAGAACTCGTCGAAGCCGTGCATGGTCGGCAGGTGCTCGTCGCGGTCGCCCTGGTGGTTCTTGCCGAACTGGCCGGTGGCATAGCCCTGGCCCTTGAGCACCGTGGCCATGGTGACGTCGACCGCTTTCCAGCCTTCCTTGGCGCCGGGAACGCCAACCTTGGTCATGCCGTTGCGCACCGGCACCGAGCCGCCGATGAACGCGGCGCGCCCCGCCGTACAACTCTGCTGCGCGTAGTAGTCGGTGAAGCCCACACCCTCTTTGGCGATGCGGTCGATGTTGGGCGTCTGGTAGCCCATCATGCCCCGGTTGTTGTGGCTGATGTTCCAGGTGCCGATGTCGTCGCCCCAGATGACGAGGATGTTGGGCTTGTCGGCAGCGCTGGCGAGCGGCAGGTAGAGCAGTAGCGCCAGGGCGCCGAGCCGGGATGGCAGGAGTCGTTGGTTCATCGGGGTTCTCCTCGTTGGTGGGGTGTCAATCGATGCGGAGCCGCAGCCGCAGCCGCAGCCGCGGGGATACTCCTCCTGGGCCAGGGAAACCGCGGCCCCGGCGTCATCGCGGGAAGAGGAGCGTAACGAGCAGCCGGGCTCCCCAGCCTTCAGGTCCATTGTCCGGTCCATCGGCCCAGTAGCGCACACCAGCGCCGATGCTCACGAGCTGCCCCCCGATTTTGGTCACCTTGGTGACGACCCCGTTGATGGGCACCGCCCATTGCTCGCCTTCCCAGTCATAGGTGCTCTCGGTCTGGATGGTGTAGGACCAGGCGGTGGGTGTCGTATAGGTCAGAAAGGGCTGAACAAAGGTCGTGTTGACGTCGCCGCGATCCTCGTCGCCGGCGAAGGACCAGATGTGATTGGCCAACAGCCCGTAGGTCCAGGGACCTTGCTGCCGCAGGGCGACGGCGGTGGGCCCGGCGCCCCATTGGTCCGTGGTCAATAGGTCGTCGGTGCCCGTTGGGAGCAGAAACACCGGGCCCACACCCCAGATCCAGCCGCCGGCGGTGGGGGCCACCGGTGAGAGGAAGAGGCTCTGGACGGTGTCCCCGATTCCGAACTGACTGCCGGCCCCGGGAAAGATGTCGCTCTGGTCTATGACCGGCACGATGGTCCGGGAGATCAGGTTCCAGTCGGCGTTCAGCGAGATGGGAACGACCGGCTGGATGTTCAGGGTCCAGCGCTCCCCGTCATCCGCCGAACCGATGTCGGTGTCGTAATTCAACTGGAAGGGGACACTGATCAGCGCCGCCACCGGGTTGGCGAGCTTCTTGGCAAGGTCCTCGGCGCTGGAGGCTGACGAGGCGCCCTCGGCCGAGACCGGCCCTTGGATGGCAAAGGCGAGCGTTGCGATCAGCGCGGCACTAAGGAAGGCAGATTGTCCAGTCGTCATCGAGTTCTCGAGTCCCATAAAGAGAAACAACCGCCGTTGCGGTCGTGTCGCGGTGGGGTTGTTCCGGAGCGAGTCGCCAACCTGGCCGCATTTGTCTGAGGTCCGGCGTGGGCAGGGGACCTAGGACACCTCATCAACGGTTCATAGCGCTCAGCAGGCGCTGATTCCAGTAAGGCGTGGTGCTCACGAGCACCCGGCCGGTGCCGGAGTAGGTCCGCATCATCTCCTCACCGGAGAGCCAGTAGCCGATCAGGCTGCGGGTGGGCCGGCGCACCCGGTAACGCAGCCCCTCGGTGCGGGCGATCACCAGCTTGCCCTCCACCGACAGGCTCTCATCGCGCAGGTGCATCTCCTCCACCGGCCCATCGGCGTTGAGCACCGTGACGCCCTTGCCGCTCACTCGGGTCTGGTAATCGATGAAGCCCTCGCCGGCCCAATAGGAGGTGATCGCCGGCTCCCGGTGTAGCCCCAGCTCCACCGTACCGGCCGAGGCCCAATAGGCGCCGTTCTCCAGGATCCAGGCCTCCCCTTTGACATCGAGGCTGTGATAGCCGCCAAAGGAGGACTGCAGGAAGACGTCGCCGGTCCCCTCATAGCGGGGCCGGATCGGGGATTCGCTGGAGAGGGCGCACTTGATCATCTGACCCAGCCCCGGGACAGCGGCGTCCACCCGGATGTCGCCGCGCATGTAGGACAGGGCGCCCGCCTCGGCACGCATGGATTCATCTTCAAGGTGCGCCTGCACGAACCGCATCCCCTCCTGCTCGATGACGTCGAATCTGGCCATGGTGCCTACTCATTGAAGAGGTCGCGATACTGAGCGCGGTGGTGCACTGCGACTAGCGCAGGACTTGCAGCTCGCGGAAGGCCCGCTCGGCCCCCGGATGCAGGGGGGCGCTGAGGGTGTCCGTGGCCATCCCGGTGGCGCTCAGGGTCGCCAGGGCGGGGTGCAGGGCGCGCAGGCCTTTCAAGTTCTCCATCAGCGTCTTGACCAGGGTGTAGACCACCGGCTCGGGCATGGCGGCGGTGGTCACCAAGGTGGCCTTTGCACCGTAGGTCTGGATGTCCGCGGGCAGCCCGTAGAGCCCTTTGGCGATGAATCCCTTGGTGTAGTAGGGCAGGTCCGCCAACATCCGCTCGACCACGGGACCCTCAGCCGGCGTGAAGCCCTGGGGGCAACGCCGGATCTCCTCCTCGACGATGGGCGAGGGATGGCCCACCATGAGGAAGGAGGCGTCGATCTGCCCGGCGCACAGGGCCTCGCCGGCCGGCCCCGCACTGAGCTCGCGCAGCTCCTGGAAGTCGCC
>JBGSUY010000848.1:0-3598 GCA_041753195.1 Chromatiaceae bacterium | reverse complement strand
GGGACCGGTGCCGGTGCCTGGATGGGCGGCTCCGCAGCCGCCGCCTGAGGCTCACGGGCCAACGCTTGCCGCGCATTGGCGATGTCGTATTCGATCGCCGAGGCAAACAGCTCGCGGCTCTCCCCGTCACCGATGCCCCCGTTCGCGAGGAGTTGGATCAGGGCCGCGCGCCGTTCGTCCGACAGGCGATAGGGCTCGAGAAAACGTGCCTTCGGTGGGCGTTTGGCGGCACCCTCGTTGGGGAGCGCCTTCGGCACCATCGGGGCGGCGCGCATCCAATAGCGGCGACCGCTACCCTCCTTGCCGGGCAGGTTTCCGTTCGTGACGGCTTTACGCATCATCTGTGTTCCTGGCCCTGTCAGGTCCAGCGGGGGTAAGGCAGATCGTCTTGGCCTTGGAGTGTAGCCTAAGGTTGGCCCTTTAGGTGGACCCAGATCCCTAGATGTGGCGTCTCGCGATTGCCCGCTCCCCAACATAGGGGTTTTCCTGCCGCTCGGCGCCCAGGGTGGACATGGGTCCGTGCCCGGGGACGAAGCGTACGTCATCCCCCAGTGGAAAGAGCCGCTCGGTGATGGAGGCGATCAACTGTTCGTAATTGCCGCGCGGAAAATCCGTGCGACCGATGGAGCCGTGGAACAGGACGTCGCCGACCTGGGCGAGCCGCCCCTGGGCGTCGAAGAACACCACGTGACCGGGGGTGTGCCCGGGACAATGGATCACCGAGAGGACCTGCTCGCCCACCGTCACCCGATCGCCGTCCACCAGCCAGCGGTCCGGCTCGAAATCGGGCACCGCCGGAAAGCCGAAGAGCTGGCCTTGGGCGGGCAGGGAATGGATCAAAAAGCAATCGTCCCGGTGGGGCCCGATGATGGGCACACCAAGGCGGGGGGCCAAGGTGCCGGTTGCCCCCACGTGGTCGATATGGCCATGGGTGAGCAGGATGCACTCGGGGGAGAGGGCAAGCCTCCCGATGAGGTCGAGTATGAGCTCCGGCTCCCCCCCGGGATCGACGATCGCGACCCGCCGGGTCCGCTCACACCACAGGAGGGTACAGTTTTGCTCGAACGGGGTAACCGGGAGGATGCGGAAGTCCATGGGGCCTCCAATACGTCGAGGCGAGGCCCTGAAGATGCCGGCCCCAACCGGGACCTTCGGTCGGGGCAGTCGCATCCCAGCGAGGGAGCCGCGGCGGATGGTCGGCGCGCCCTCAGCGGCGCAACAGGATATAGAGCCGGTCCTTGAGGGCCAGACGCTCCTTCTTCAGGTCCTCGATGGTCTCGTCGGCCACCGGGATGCCCAGCTCCTCGAGCTGACGCACCCGGACGTCCAGGGCGTCATAGTCGTTCATGAGATGGGCGAAGTCAGGGTTGGCTGCGCGCATTTCCTCGATTTTTCCCTCCAGCTCGGGAAATTCGTGGAACAAGTCATGGGGTTCGCCAAGCATCGGATCGGTTCCTCTCTGCGTCTGTGCGGCCCCGCTCGGCGGGGCTCGTGCTGTGTGCTCGTTGTGCCATGCACGGAGCGCCGTTCAGTGGCCGGGGTGCCATCGAAGGACCTTTCGCTAGTTTACCCCAGTTGAATCTGGCCGAAACAGCTCGGTAACAGGCCACTTGGGCCCCTCGCCCGCCTGGGCTGACTCACCGATGCCGGTTCACTTGGCATTGGCATCCATGTGCTTGATGACGTCCGCCGTGATATCCAGCCCTGGCTCTAGGTAGAGGATGCCTGCCAGGCTGCGCTCAACGACCATGGAGAGCTTCTTCTGCTTGGCTACCGCATCGACCGCCTTCTGGGCGGGACCCATGACCTCCCGCCCCTTCTCCTGCTGGACCTTGGCCAGCTCCTGCTGCAGCGCGCCGCCCGCCTTTTGGTAAGCCTCGATGCGCTGCTTGATCTCGGCCTCCTTCTTCTTCACCTGATCGGCGCTCATCAGGGCCGATTCGCGGGCGAGGGACTCCTGCTGCTGTCGGATCTCCGCCTCGGTCTTACCAAGCTCCTGGGCCCTGGGCTCAAAGTCCTTGCGCAGCTGCTCCTGGACCTTCTTTCCGAGGGAACTCTCCTCCAGCACCTTTTGCATGTCCACGTAGCCGAGAGAGGCGGCCTCGAGGACGGCCAGCGGTAAGGCGAGGGCCAAGATAGTGACCAACAGGCGTCGGATCGGCATTGGGTGGCGCTCCAGGAAATAAGGCAGCAGTGAAGGGAAATAAGACAGCGGTGAAGGGTTGAGCCGGCGGCCGGTTGGCCCCTCCAAGGGGCGGCCAGTTCGCCTCTGAGACCGGAATTCTAGTCCAAGTGGACGCCAAAAGGGCGCAGGGTCTTCGCGTTGGGGCTCAGGTGGGTTGCGTCGGCAGCACGGCTGTCGGATGCTCTGCAACCCGTTGGGTCCAAACCCGGAGAGTCGGCACTGTGGGCAATTCGTTACAGGAGCAACTGCTGAAGGCCGGACTGGTCAGCGAGCAAAAACTCAAGGAGACCCGGTCGGACAAGCGCAAGGTCGTCAAGCACGGCGGCAAGCGGGGGCCGGATGAGGGGGCGCGCCGGGCGGCCGAGCAGGCGCGCGCGGAGAAGGCCGCCCGGGACCGGGAGCTCAACCGCCAGCGCCAGGAGGAGGCGGAGCGGCGTGCCCGGGAGAACGAGCTGCGCCAGCTCATCCACACCCACCGCGTGGTGCGCGCGGGGGGGGATCTCGCCTACAACTTCACCGATGGGCGCACCCTCAAGCGGCTCTATGTGAGCCGGGACCAGCATGTCCGTCTGGTGGACGGGCGCTTGGCGGTGGTCCGTCAGGATGCCTTCTACGAACTGGTCCCCGCCGAGATCGCCGAGCGCCTGCGAGCCCGGGACCCGGGCCTGGTACTGGTCTGGAACCGGCCGACCGAGGCGCCAGAAGAGGAGGACCCCTACGCCGCGTTCCAGGTCCCCGACGACCTGATGTGGTGATGCGGCCAGCCAACAGGTCAGATCCGTCGCCACCCGGTCTCCCCCACCCAGGGGCGGCCGCCACCCGAGCCTTGAGCAGGTATCCCAATGTCTGATCCAACCAACCTCAAGCTCGCCGTCCTCATCGACGCGGACAATGCCCAGGCCTCCATCGTGGAGGGACTGCTCGCCGAGATCGCCAAGTACGGCACCGCCCATACCAAGCGCATCTACGGTGACTGGACCCTGCCCAACCTGGGTTCCTGGAAGGAGACCCTGCTCAGGCACTCCATCCAGCCCATGCAGCAGTTCCGCTATACGAAAGGCAAGAACGCCACCGACGGGGCCATGATGATCGACGCCATGGACCTGCTTTACTCTCGCAATTTCGATGGCTTCTGCATCGTCTCGAGCGACAGCGACTTCACCCGTCTCGCCTCCCGGCTGCGGGAATCGGGGATGACCGTGTACGGCTTCGGGGAACAGAAGACCCCGGAGCCCTTCGTCGCCGCCTGCGACAAGTTCGTCTACACGGAGGTGCTGCGCGCGGAGGCGGGGACCGATGCCCCCGGCCGGAAGAGCGGCAAGGACCTCAAGCGCGACGCCAAGCTGGTGGCCCTGCTGCGCAGCGCCGTGGACAGCGCCTCCGACGACACCGGCTGGGCGGACCTGGGGGCCG
>JBGSUY010000847.1:0-2595 GCA_041753195.1 Chromatiaceae bacterium | reverse complement strand
GCTCGAGCAGGCGGCGCGCCCCCAGCTCCGCGAGCCGCCGGTCCAGGTCGCGCGCCGCCTGGCAGAAGTGCTCATAGCTGGAGTCGCCGAGCCCGAACACCCCGTAGCCGAGGTCTGCCAACCTGGGGGCCCCCTTGCCGTTGAGGAAGCGGTAGAGCCCCTGGGCGGACTCCGGCGGCTCCCCCTCCCCCTGGGTGCTGACGACGAACAGGACCAGGCGCTCCCGCTTCAGGTCCCGGGGCTGATAGTCGGCCGCCGAAACCACCCGATGGCTCAGCTGCCGACCCGCGGCCGCTCGGCCCAGGGCCTCCGCCAGGCCACGGGCATTTCCGGTCTGGGAGGCATAGAGGATGGTCAGCCGAGCCGGTTGAACGGTGACGGCTTCGGCCTGGGCTGGGACCGGCCCGAAGTCCTGCTCCCACCGCGGAAAGGCGCGGGCGGCGGCGAGACCTGCCAGATAGCCGCTGGACCACAGGAGCTGCTCGCTGCTGAAACCGCGGATCGCCTGGGTCAGGCGCTGGAGACTGAGCCCGGGAAGCGGGGCTTGCGTGGACGCGGGGGTGGACTCGGAGGGGAGCTCGGGGGCCGGCTCCCGCGCGGATGCTGGGGCGATGGGCTCGACAACGGCGGCGCTGGTGCTCTGCATGGGGCTACCCCTCGGGACCGATCGGGACTATCCGACGCTTGGGTAGCAATGTTGCCGCTGGCTCGATATCTTTGGAAGCGATAGATTATGAGAACTTATCAGCAAACAAGATAAGAGGCCCGGGCATGGAGCTGCGGGAGCTGCGCTCTTTCGTCACCGCCGTGGAGTCCGGGCTGAACCTGAGCCAGGCGGCGAAGCGGCTGCACTTGGTGCAGTCGGCACTCTCCCAGCACATCGCGCGCCTGGAGGAGGAGCTGGGCGTCCGCCTCCTGGTGCGCCAGGGGAAGCGGCTGGTGGCGCTCACCGCCGCGGGGGAGGAGGTACTGCGCTATGCCCGGCAGGCCCTGGCCCTGCGGGAGAGCGTCCTGGCGGTGGGCCGGGACCATCTGGACGGGTCAACCGGGGTGCTGCGCATCGGCGCCACCCACACCCAGGCCCGCTATGTGCTGCCCCCGGTGATCCGCGCCTTCCGCCGCGCCTTCCCCGGCGTCTCGGTCCAGATCCACCAGGGCACCCCGGCCCAGCTCGCCGACCTGGCGGAGGCCGATCAGGTGGACCTCTCCATCTGCACCGAGGCCCTGGGTGCACGGCCGGCCCTCACCACCCTCCCCTGCTACCGCTGGAATCGCAGCCTGATCGCCCCCCTCGGACACCCGATTCTGGAGCGCCAGCCCTTAAGCCTGGAGGTCATCTGCGAATACCCACTGATCACATATGTCTTCGGCTTCACCGGGACGAGCCAGCTTCGCGCCGCCTTCGCCCGCCTGGCCCTGGAGCCCCAGGTGGTCCTGAGCGCCGCGGACACGGACGTGATCAAGACCTACGTGCGGGAGGGGATGGGGGTGGGGTTGATCGCCGCCGTCGCCTATTCCCCCCGGACCGACCCGGACCTGGCGGCCCGGGACCTGAGCCACCTCTTCCCCTGGGAGACCACCCTCCTCGCCTATCGCCGGGACAAGTACCTGCAAGGCTTCCAGCAACACTTCATCGAGCTGATGCAGACCCTGGTGCAGACTCAGGGGGTGGTCGCAGGCGAGTGCGGGCCCCCGGGGCTCAGCCCTTGAGGCGCAGCTTGAGATAGGCGGCGGTGAGCAGGGGCACGTCGAAGGGGGGAAGGAGCTCGGCGCGGATGACGCCGTCCGGTCCGATCAGCCAGATGGAGCCGGCGTGCCCTTGGCCGCCAGGAGTGACGGCCTGCGAGTCTGACGTGCGTGGGTCGCGGATCTGCAGGTCGTCCGCCAGCTGGGCGAGGCTCTCGGGGGGTCCCGTGACGCCGATGAGGCGGGGCTCCTGGAAGGGGAAGAGGCGGGCAAGGTCCGCCGCCGTGTCCTCCGGTCGGAGCGATACCAGGACCACCTGGGTCGTCTCAATGACCTTGGCCCCGGCGATGCGCCGCAGCAGCCCAGCGAGTGGGGCGACCGTCCCAGCGCAGGGATCTCCGCAGCGGCTGTCGGCGATGGCGAGCAGGGTCCAGCGACCGCGCAGGTTGTCATTGTCGAAGGAGGCGCCAAGGTGGTCGACGAGCGCCAGGTCGCCGATGGGCCAACCGGAGGAGTCCCAGCTAACCCGCTGGTCCTGCGCCCGGTCGGCGAGCGGCGATCCCGTGCCAAGTGCCAGGAGCGCAAGACCGAGACAGAGACCATGAAGGCTCCGGCTCATGCCCTGAGCCCTCCCGCGTTCGCTACTCTGACCGCACCCGGGCCTCGAGGGGGACTCGACGGCTCCGCGGGAGCGCCAAAGCGGAAGCTACTGCGCAGGGTGCGGGCGACGATCATCAGGCTGGAGCCCGCCATGAGGGCGGCGGCCAGCACGGGCTGGAGCAGGCCCGATGCGGCCAGGGCCAGGGCAATGGCGTTGTAGCCGAAGGCCCAGGCCAGGTTGGCCCGGATGGAGCGGCGCACCGCCCGGGCGAGATCGAGGACCCAGGGCAGGACCGCGAGCCCCGCGTC
>JBGSUY010000846.1:0-4331 GCA_041753195.1 Chromatiaceae bacterium | reverse complement strand
CCCTTGAAGCGGCAGAGGGCCTCAATCCCCGCCGCGGCCGGGACACCGGCATGACGCGCCGCCGCGAGTACCGCGAGGGCGTTGCTCACATTGTGCATGCCGGTGTGGCCCCATCGGACCTCGCCCTGGGGCGCGCCCCCGAGCAGGACCCGAAACTCAGAGCCGTCGGTCTCCAACAGCTCGGCGGACCAGTCGCCCCCCTTACCGAAGCCCTCCCGGGGTGTCCAGCAGCCCATGGCCAGCACGTGCGCGAGGGCCTGGTCCGACGGTGGATGGACGATGAGCCCGCCGCCGGGAACGGTGCGTACCAGGTGATGGAACTGGCGCTGAATCTGCGCCAGGTCGTCGAAGATGTCGGCGTGGTCGAACTCCAGGTTGTTCAGGATCAGGGTGCGGGGCCCGTAGTGGACGAACTTGGAGCGCTTGTCGAAGAAGGCGGTGTCGTATTCGTCCGCCTCGACCACGAAGAAGGGGGCCGAGCCGAGCCGGGCGGAGAGCCCGAAGTCCAGGGGCACCCCGCCGATCAGAAAGCCGGGGTCCAGGCCCGCTGCATCCAGTACCCAGGCGAGCATGCTGGCGGTGGTGGTCTTGCCGTGGGTGCCGGCCACCGCCAGCACCCAACGGTCCCTCAGGAGGTTGTCCTTGAGCCATTCGGGGCCCGAGCAGTAGCGTAGCCCCCGATCCAACATGGACTCGACGGCGGGGATGCCCCGGCGCATGGCGTTTCCCACTACCACCACGTCAGGCGCGGGCTCCAGGTGGGAGGCGTCATAGCCCTCCATGAGGTTGATGCCTGCGGCCTCCAGCTGGGTGCTCATGGGTGGGTAGACGCTGGCATCCGAGCCGGTGACCCGGTGACCCAGGGCCCGGGCCAACAAGGCGATGCCCCCCATGAAGGTGCCGCAGATTCCGAGGATGTGTAGGTGCATGAGCGATCAGGGCGGAGCCAGAGTTGGGAGTCGGAAAGAATTAGGAGTCGGAGAGTTCGGAGTCGGATTGATTTGCTTCGAGGGGCGGGGTGAAGGGGCCGGGAGCCCGACGCGGGTGGGCGGCGCTCAACCCCCGGACAGGCCGCCCAGCAAGGCAATCGCGAGGATCTGGAAGGCCACGGCGATGGCCGCCCCCTGGGCCAGGCTGATTGCGAAGGTGTGGCGCAGGATATGCCCCGTGACCACGACGCTCCACACCATCAAGGCGAGCAGCAGTGCCGCCCCCAGCGCCGCCGCGTCGGTTTCCTCGCTGCCCGTGGGGTTGAGCGAAAGGGGAATCAGGGCCGCCAGGCTGATCAGGGCGCTGGTTCCGAGCAGGGCGCTGGCGGCTTGGAGAAAGCGCGCCGGGTGCCGAGTGAAATAGAGCCCCCCATAGAGTACCCCGAGCATCAGGCCTGCCTCCAGAACGTCCTGGGCCAGACTGGCCCCCAGGGGGAGTCCGGCGGCGAGTCCGACCGCCAACCCCACCACCAGCTCCGCGGCCAGCGCGGTCCAGAACAGGGCCGGGGAGGCGGGCAGGTCCTGGGGCGCCCGGCGCAGCAGGCAAAGCTCGAAAAAGAAGCGGATCAATGCCTGCAAGGCGAGGCCCCAAGCGGAACGGGTGGGGCAATGATAACCGGGTGGCGTGCCGGCGCCACGTCCGGCTTCGACGGGTTCGACTTCGGATCCCTTGGGCCTCGGGGACGCATTGTTCGCGTAAGGCGCATCAGGCGCGGCGCCGGCCGAAGATCAGTGCCGCGAGGACCAGGGCCAGGGCGAGCCCGATGGCCGGCCAGTTCCTGAGCAGCACATAGGGCGTAGCCCCCGCGCGGGGTGTGACCGGGGCCGAGACGGCCCCGCGTACGAAGGAGGGAACCTTCACCAACACCCGGCCCCGATGATCGATGATGGCCGAGATCCCGGTATTGGTGGCCCGTACCAGAGAGCGCCCGGTCTCCAGGGCCCGCATGCGGGCGATCTCCAGGTGCTGGTGGGGTGCCAGGGAGTCCCCGAACCAGGCGTCGTTGCTGACGTTGATCAGGAATTGTGCCTCCGGGAGGGCCTGAGCCACCTCCGCCGGGAAGGCGTCCTCGTAACAGATGGAGGCACCGGCCATGCGCTCGCCCACCTGTAGCAGCGACCTCGGCCGCTCTCCCCGGCTGAAGTCCGACATGGGTACCTCGAAGGCGTGTGCCAGGGGACCGAGCCAAGTCTTGAAGGGCATGAACTCGCCGAAGGGGACCAGGTGGCGTTTGGCATAGAGGTCCTCGGTGCTGCCGATGCTGAGGAGCCCGTTGTAGTAACGCCCCGTTGACTCATCCATCACCGGGATGCCGAGGACGATTTCGACTCCCTCCTTGCGCGCCCGCTCGGCGAGGGGCTCGATCAGCGCGTCCCGCACCTCGTGCAGAAAGTCCGGGATCGCCGTCTCCGGCCATAGGATCAGGTCCGAGTCGAGATGGGCCAGGGTCAGGTCCACGTAGGCATCCATGATGTCGAGGCGTGCCTGGGGGTCCCACTTGATGGCCTGGGGGATGTTGGCCTGGACCACGGTGGCGTTGAAGGGCTCCCCCGCTGGTTTGGTCCAGTCCACCTGCTGGAGCCCGGCGCCGCCCAACCAGAGGAGCACCAGCCCTGAACCAGCCAACAACCGGGCCTGAACCCACCGCTGGCTCCCCCCCTGTCCGGGGCGACGCACCAGGCCCCGCAGGAGCCCGCCGGAGAGGGCCGTCAGCAGGCTCAACCCATAGACCCCGGCGAGCGGCGCGAATCCGGCCAGGGGCCCCTCGATCTGGGTGTAGCCCAGGTTGAGCCAGGGGAAGCCGGTGAACAGCCAGCCCCGCAGCCACTCGGCCAGCACGTAGAGTCCGGGGATCAGGAGCAGGGAAAAGGCCCAGGGGCGATCCGGGGCCAGGCGCCGCGCGAGCCAACCCACCAGGCCGTAATAGAGGGCCATGGCGGCCACGAAGAGGACCATCAGCAGGTTGGCGAGCCAGGCGTCCATGTTGCCGAACTCGTTCAGGCTGATCCGGATCCAGAAGACGCCGAAGCCCAGGAGACCCAGGCCGAAGGCATAGCCGCGCCAGAAACCCACGCGGGGTGACCCCTGATGCAGGGTGGCGATGAGGACCGCGAGGGCCACCACGGGGATTGGAAAGAGGGAGAAGGGGGCGAATCCGAGCACCGTCGCGGCGCCCGCGGCGAGGGCGACCAGCAGGGGAAGGAGGCCGCCGAGTCGTGGTGCGCTGCCCCGCAGGGGACTCACACCGAGGCGCTTAGGTGGGGGGTACATCGAGGGCCGCCTCGGGGGAGGATGGGAACGGCGCCCCTTCTAGCAGCCCGGGCGGCAGGGGTCAATCGCGATAGGCGAGGCTGCGCCGTCGGACCCTCAATCGTAGCGGGTATCCTTCCAGCGCCGCAGTGCCGTGAAGACCTCCCCGTGCCCCTGGAGTGGCCGCCCGGCGAAGCGCTCCGCAGCGGCCTTTACCCCTGGGTCCCCGGTGCGCAGGAAGGGGTTGGTCATGAGCTCCAGCGCGAGGCGGGAGGGCACTGTGGGGAGCCCCTGGGAGCGGGTCTGCCGGGCGTCCCGCTCCCGTTGGGCCAGGGTGGGGCTGTCCGGCTCCACCCAGCGCGCGAAGCCCAGGTTGGCCAGGGTGTATTCGTGGGCGCAGTAGCAGAGGGTCTCCGGGTCCAGGTCGGCGATCCGCCGCAGGGAATCGGCAAGCTGCTCGAAGGTCCCGTCGAAGACCCGGCCACAGCCGGCGGCGAAGAGGGTGTCCCCGCAAAAGAGGCAGCCGTCGCCCAGGAAACCGATATGGCTCGAGGTGTGGCCCGGGAGCTCCAGGGTGCGAAAGCGGCTGGCGAGCCCGGGGGGCTGGATCCAGTCGCCCTCATCCACTGGGTCCGTCAGGTGCCGGATGCGGGGGTCCTTGGGGCCATAGATGCGCAGATCGGGGCAGACGTCCCGCAACTCGGCAAGTCCCCCCACATGATCCCCGTGGTGGTGGGTGACCAGCACGGCGGCGAGTCGGAGCCCTTTCCGCGACAGGGTCTCCAGCACCGGCTCGGCATCCCCCGGGTCCACGACGACGCACGTCTGACCAGGCGGCTCGCTGAGCAGCCAGATGTAATTGTCGTCGAAGGCGGGGATGGGTCTGATCTGGAGCATGACCGAAGGGCGGTGGCGGTTGAGGGGGCCTGCGTCGGGGCTTGGGTCGTCAAGGGAAGCCGGCGGACGGGAGGCCCAACATTGGAAGGACCGCGAGCAAGTCGTCGAGCAGGTCCTGGTAAGACCCTTGGGGGCGGTCCCCCAGGGCCCAGGCGAGGCCGATCAGGAGCAGGCCGATGCCGGCGGCCAGCGCG
>JBGSUY010000845.1:0-3173 GCA_041753195.1 Chromatiaceae bacterium | reverse complement strand
GGCGAGCTCGGCGCGCAGGAGCTCCATCAGCCGCTCGCTCGCCCCGGCGCCCCGCAGCAGCTCCCCCACGATCTCGCTCAGGTTGCCGACGGAGCCCGCCACCAGCAGGGCGTAGAACAGGAAGGCGGAGAGCTGCCCGCCGCTCATCCGGCCGGCCAGGACTTGCTGCCCCCCGACCCAAAGCACCAGACCGATCCCACCGAAGGTGACGGACACCCCGACGGCGGCCAGAAGGGCCCCCAGCCTGGCCCGGCTTACCGCGGTCCCGAAGGCGGCCTCCACCCGCCCCCGATTACGGGCCCGGTCCACCGGCTCGTGACAAAAGGCCTGAACGGTCCGGATCCCGTGCAGCACCTCGTCCACGAAGGCGCCCAGGTCGGCGACGCGGTCCTGACTCTGACGGGACAGGCGGCGCAGCCGCCCGCCGATGAGCCACAAGGGCAGAAAGAGCAAGGGGGTGCCGAGCAGGACCAGCCCGGTGAGCGCGGGGCTGGTGAGGGCGAGCATGAGCACGCCGCCCAGCGCCAACAGCAGGCTCCGCAAGGCATTGGCGAGGGTGGACCCCACCACCACCTGGAGGATGGCGGTATCGGCGGTCAGGCGCGAGATGATCTCGCCCGTGCGGGCCGTCTCGAAGAACCCCGGGTCGAGGCTCAAGACGCGATCGAACACCAGCCGGCGCAGGTCCGCGATGACCCGCTCGCCGATCCAAGCGAGCAGATAGGAACGCGCCAGGATGGCCAGGGCCAGGACGGCGACGACGGCGAGGAAGAACCCCAGGGAACGGTTCAGGGCGGCCGGGTCGCCGGTCTTGAGACCGGTGTCCACCACCACCCGGATGACCTGGCCGAAGGCCAACAGGGCGCCGGCTGCCAACATCAGCGCCAGGGTCGCGGCCAGGAGCCGCCAAAGATAGGGCCGCACCAGCGCAAGCAGGCGCAGCAGGGGCCGCAGGTCACGAGACTGGGGGCGGCGAGAGTCGACCGGCGGGGCGCGACGCATGGGGCCCTCCCTTTGCAGCGGGCTTGGGGAAGATCCCGCGAGACCCGCCCTCATTATGCCCGGGGCACCGCGGCGGCGCAGGCCGATGTCGGCAGGGACGCCAGCCGGGACGGCGCAGGGACTGCGCGGAGTCTGGGGCCAAGTCCCTGGGATCGACGGTTCATTGCCACCCTTGGAGGATCGACCCATGCAGCGATCGACACACAGACCCTCGGCCCTCGCCGCCTGCCGCAAGCTCCTGCTCCGGAGGGCGATCCAGGCCCTGCTACTGATCGGCGCCATCCTCGGGTGGCCTGTGGTCATGGCCGGCGAAGCCCCCTGGACCGCCGGTCCCGGGCAGGTGCTGCTGCTGCGCCATGCCCTGGCCCCGGGGACCGGGGACCCAACCGGGTTCCGGTTCGGGGACTGCAGCACCCAGCGCAACCTCGACGAGGCCGGGCGCCGCCAGGCGCGCTCCATTGGGACCTGGCTGCGGGAGCGGGGGGTGACTCGGGCCCGGGTCTACTCCAGCCAGTGGTGCCGCTGTCTGGAGACGGCAGAGCTGCTGGGGCTGGGCCTGGTCACCGAGCTCGCGGCGCTGAATTCATTCTACGAGCGAGCGGAGGATCGGGCACCCAACCTGGCGGCATTGGGCGAATTCCTGGGTGGCCAACCCGCCGACGGCGACCTACTGGTCCTGGTCACCCATCAGGTGACCATCACGGCCCTGACCGGGATCTACCCGCGTCCGGGGGACGGGGTCCTGATGGCCCTGGTCCCTGGGGGGGCTCCCCGGGTGCTGGGACCGGTGCGGCTATCCCGGGACTAGCGGTAGCGGCGAGGGGCACAGCTACCCGCGGCCCGGTCAAAGGGGACGGAAGGCGTCACTGGGGCCCGCCGGCGGCTGGTCCGTCGGACCGGACCGGGAACCCACCAGGGCCTGGCGGTAGCGGTTGCAGCGGTCCAGGAACTCGCGGGTACTCTTCGGCATGGGCACCCGGGCGCGCACGATGTGAGTGACCAGGTCGGTTCCCTCGCGCAGCAGCCGGGTGCCCTCGAGGGCCTCGCGGATGGACGGGGCGTCCGGGACTGGGGGCAGCTGGGGCTGGATGTTGCACAATCGCTCCCGGGCGACCACGAACTGTGGCCAGACCTCGAAGATCTCCGGGTCGGTGCGCAAGATCTCGCACTTGCGCTTGGCGGCCTGTACCAGCTCGTCCACCCGCGGCTCCACATCGGTGATCTGGGTGCTGACCGAGAAGGCGTCCTTGAGCCCGGCGCCAATGCGCTCGATATCGCGCAGGGTCATGGCGATCTTGATGTAGCGGCCCTCGTAGAAGGCCTCGATGGGGATGGAGAAGGCCTTGAAGGGCTCACCCCAGAGCTCGTCGATGCCCTCGTCCCCGCCCCGGTGACGCACCATCTTGCCGAGATCCAGGGCCTCCATGAGGCACTGGCCGCACTCCCGCATCAGGGTATTGTCCGGGGTGATTGTGACCCCCGCGCTCTGCAGGTCCACCAGGCAGGTGAAGATGTCGGCCGCGCGATTGAACAGCGCCCCCGCCAGCATGGCCCCGTTGACCCGCTTGCGCTCGATGTCGGTCTCCGCCTGGTAGGCGGCACGGGCGGCCTCGAGCTTGAACCCCGGGATGTTGATGCCGTGCTCAACGTGGTTGAAGAGCCGCCGGGTCAGGGCCTGGATCAGGCGCTTGCGGGTCTCCAGGGCGTCGGGCGGCGGCTGGTAGTGCTTGATCCAGTAGCCGTCGTAATAGACGCGCAGTTCTCCCTCGATCTCGCGCCGGGTGCCGTTGGCGGGGGTCTCGGACATGCCGTGGCTTGGGTTTCCGGAAAAGGATGGCGTGAGTGTATCCGAGCGCAGTTGAGCTGACCCCCCACTGGACCTGCGTTGGGGCTAGAATCGCGTTGATCGCCAACGGAGGGGACGGCCGAGATGATAAGCAAAGATCGGTTTACAGCCATCATGATGACGCTGGTCGTCTGGGGGCTTTCCGGGGGCCTCTTCGGCGCCCTGTTCGCCGGCCTCTATCAGATCCTGTCCACCCTGGGTCTCAGCGCCTGGCAACCACCCGTGGCGGCGGCCTCCGCCGCGGCGGTGACCACCAGCGCCCTTTACAGCGCCATGCCGGTCGCCCTGGCCGGGGCCATGGCGGGGGTGCTGGCCTCCATCGGGG
>JBGSUY010000844.1:0-7842 GCA_041753195.1 Chromatiaceae bacterium | reverse complement strand
GCCCCGTCTGGTTCGGCTGGCCAGAGCTCGCGGACGCCCGGGAGCCCGTGCCTAGCGCCGCCTGAGGCACCGGAACGGCTGCCGATGGCCCAGTTCTTCCAGATCCACCCGGAGAATCCCCAGATCCGGCTGGTGCGCCGGGCCGTGGAGATCCTGCGGGGCGGCGGCGTCATTGTCTACCCGACGGACTCCTCCTACGCCTTCGGTTGTCAGATCGGGGCCAAGGACGCCATGGAACGTATCCGCCGGATCCGCCACCTCGACGACAAGCATCACTTCACCCTGGTTTGCCGGGACCTTTCGGAGATTACCACCTACGCCAAGATCGACAACCAGGCCTTCCGGCTCCTCAAGGCCCTCACCCCCGGGCCCTATACCTTCATACACGAGGCCACCAAACAGGTCCCGCGGCGGCTCCTGCACCCGCGGCGCAAGGCCATCGGTATCCGGGTGCCGGACAATGCCATCTGTCGCGACCTGCTCGCCGAACTGGATCAACCCATCCTCTCCACCACCCTGATCCTCCCGGATGACGACCGCCCCCTCACCGACCCGGACGAGATGCGAGAGCGCCTGGACAAGCTGGTGGATCTGGTGATCGACGGGGGCTTCTGCGGACTGGAGCCCACGACCGTGGTGGACATGATCGCCGACCCGCCCCAGGTGGCGCGGGTGGGCAAAGGGGATCCCTCCGTGTTCGAGGGCTGAGTCGCCATGTGACCCGGAGCTGGCGCTCCGGGCGACATGGATCTGCCCATTCTCAGCTTCCGGGTCCCGGGCGTTCTTCACCCACGCAGATTTGAGCGCTGTCGCTGGCTCCCCTCCCGGAGAGTCCGGATATCGCTGCCCTGGGCCTCGGGCTTGTGCCCTGGGCCACGGGCCTGGCTCCCCTCTAAGGCTCAGTCTCCTACGTCTTCCGTCAGTTTCGTCCGACGATCAGGGTCGGCTTTTCCCACTGCCACCCCTTGACGTCCAAGCCTAATCTCCAAGTCGCCTAGTGTGGTTTTCCGCATCAGGTCCCCCAACCCACCAGAGACGACGAACGAGGAAACAGGCAATGCAAGCGAACACCCTTTACATCGACCAGCCCCGGTTCACGGCGCCAAGCCGCAGCCTAGGACGGACCTCCGCGAGACGCGCGTTGGGGCTTGGCGCGGTCGCCTACATCTCGGGCCGGGCCTTGACGCCGCGTCGCGCCAGCCTGGTCAGTCGTGCGGCTGCGATGGCCCTGCTGGCCATCGTGGGAGTGCCGCTCGCCACGCAAGCGGCGGAGGGTCCCACCTGCGAACCGGATATCAAGGCGATCATTGTCGAGGAGCTGGCCGCCGCGGCGAAACTGAGCGAGCAGGAGCAACTCGACCTGCAGGCGAAGCTCTACGACGTCTACTCCTATTGCGCAAAGGATCCGATTGCCGTTCCGAACGGCTTCCTGGTGGCCGCCAGACAGTGCGGTGCCAGGGTCGGCTACACCGGCAGCCTGTACTACGAGGAGATGAGCTGCTGCGGCTACGATCCCCAGCGTCGTACCTTCGCCTGTCCGGTGAAGATCAAGCAAAACTTCGGCTTTGGACCGGCCCCGAATCCGGGTAGCCGCGAGCACGTGCTGCATTGCGTGGCAGACGCCGCCGGCGTGCTCCAGCCAGTGGGGCAGGATAGCGTCCATCTGGCGGACTCCAAGGCGGCGCCCCCCTGGCAGTTCGGGGTCGTGGCGAACGCCGTCCGCAACCTCCAACTGGTGCAGCCAATGAATGGCGCGACCCGGAGGGCCCGTTCCATACTGTCGTGGAACTTCCAGCCCACGCGCTGCGACTATCAGCCGATCTGGGGTAACTGGCTCGACTACCGGATCCGTCTCGACCAGTAGAATCAGCCGCTGCGACCCGCCGACGCCCCCACTCGGGGGCGTTATCGTTGCTGGGCTGCGCCCACCTCGCATCCGAGGTCAGGTCCCGCAGGTTCGAGTACAGGGTGACCGAGCTGGTGTGGGGCACCCTCGGACACTCGAGCGCCAAGCATACTCGGGCCTTGAGTCCTGGCTTTCCCGTATAATTCCGCGATGGAAGCCCTGAACCAGATCCAACTCTTGGCCGTGCTGGCCCTGCCGGTGCTGCTCGCCATCACGGTCCACGAGGCGGCACACGGTTGGGTCGCGAACCGGCTGGGTGACAAGACCGCCCTGAAGCTCGGCCGCGTCACCTTCAACCCCTTGAAGCACATCGACCCCATCGGGACCCTCTTGGTGCCGGCGGCGACCTTTCTGCTGGGTGGCTTCCTGTTCGGCTGGGCGAAACCGGTCCCGGTGGACAGTCGCAACCTCCACCATCCGCGGCGGGATATGGCCCTGGTGGCGGTGGCAGGCCCCGGTGCCAACCTGGCGATGGCACTCCTGTGGGGCCTCGCCATCCACACCGGCGTAGCGCTCTGGGAGCTGAGCCAGTGGGTCGCCCTGCCGCTCATCTACATGGGCGCGGCCGGGGTCTTGATTAACGTGTTTCTGATGGTGCTAAACCTGGTGCCCCTGCTCCCCTTGGACGGGGGCCGGGTGCTCAACGCGCTCCTGCCGCCGCGCTGGTCTGCCGCCTTCTCGCGCATCGAGCCCTATGGGATCTTCATCCTGCTGGGGCTCCTCCTGACCGGGCTCCTGGGCTCGGTGCTCCTGCCCCTGGTGTCCGGCACCGTGGGTCTGCTGCCCGGTGCCGGAGTGGTTCGGGAGCTGTTCTTCCGCTGATCCGAGGTCCTTCCCTTGACGTCTGTCTCCGCTCAACATGCGCGCGTGCTATCCGGCATGCGTCCCACCGGCCGCCTTCACCTGGGCCACTATCACGGCGTACTGAAGAACTGGCTGGAGCTCCAGCACCAGTTCGAGTGCTTCTTCTTCGTGGCGGACTGGCATGCCTTGACCACTCATTACGAGCAGCCGTCGCTGATCCCGGAGAGCACCAAGGAAATGGTGATCGATTGGCTGGCCGCCGGGATCAACCCCGGTTCCGCCACACTCTTCATCCAGTCCCGGGTGCCCGAGCACGCGGAGCTGCACCTGATGCTGTCCATGATCACCCCCCTGGGTTGGCTGGAGCGGGTGCCGAGCTACAAGGACCAGCAGGAGCGGCTCAAGGAGCGGGACCTGGCGACCTACGGCTTCCTCGGCTATCCCCTGCTCCAGTCCGCGGACATCCTGATGTACAAGGCCGGCCAGGTGCCGGTGGGCGAGGATCAGGTGGCCCATGTGGAGCTCACGCGGGAGATCGCCCGGCGCTTCAATCACATCTATGGCCGGGAGCCAGGCTTCGAGGAGAAGGCCGAGGAGGCCAAGAAGAAGATGGGCAAGAAGAACGTCAAGCTGTTCGACCGGCTTCGGCGTGCCTATCAGGAGCAGGGAGATCAGGAGGCCCTGGAGGTGGCTCGGGCCCTGCTGGAGGATCAGGCCAATATCACCCTGGCGGACCGGGAGCGGCTGTTCGGATTCCTTGAGGGGGGTGGAAGGGTGATCCTGCCTGAGCCCACGCCGCTCCTGACCAAGGCCTCCAAGATGCCGGGGCTTGACGGCCAGAAGATGTCCAAGTCCTACAACAACACCATTGCGCTGCGGGACGAGCCGGCGGAGGTCGAGCGGGCCCTGCGTACCATGCCCACGGACCCGGCCCGGGTGCGCCGCACCGATCCCGGGACCCCGGAGAAGTGCCCGGTGTGGCAGTTCCACCAGGTGTACTCCGGCGACGCGGTGCGGGACTGGGTCCAGCAGGGCTGCCGGTCCGCCGGCATCGGTTGCATCGAGTGCAAGCAACCGGTGATCGAGGCGGTGCTCGCGGAGCTGGCCCCCTTGCGCGAGCGGGCGGCGGAGTATGCCGCCCAGCCGGACCTGGTGCGTAACGTCATCAACGACGGCTGCGAGCGGGCCCGGGACGTGGCGCGGGAGACCATGGAAGAGGTGCGCCACGCCATGTCACTGGTCATGCCCTAGGGACTACCTCAGGCGTGGAGAGCCGCACCGACCAGGCGAGCACCGGACCCGGTGGAGGGGGCTCGGACCCGCCGACGGTCTCCAGGGTGGACACGACGACCGAGGGTCGACCGGTCCCGCGTTGGGGCACCCAGCAGGAGATGCCCTTCGCCCTGGTCCAGGGGCAGCCCCTCCTCACCCTGCCTCAGGACCTCTACATCCCTCCGGACGCCCTGGAGGTCTTCCTCGATGCCTTCGAGGGGCCCCTGGACCTGCTCCTCTACCTCATCAAGCGCCAGAACCTGGATATTCTGGACATCCCCATCGCCTCCATCACGGATCAGTACATGGAGTACGTGGAGCTGATGAAAGGGCTCAAGCTGGAGCTGGCCGCCGAGTACCTGGTGATGGCCGCCATGCTGGCGGAGATCAAGTCTCGCATGCTGTTGCCCCGCCCGAGCGCGGAGGGGGAGGACGAGGAGGACGCGCGGGCCGAGCTGGTCCGAAGGCTCCAGGAGTATGAGCGCTTCAAGCAAGCGGCTCAGGATCTGGACGCACTGCCGCGCCTGGAGCGGGACGTCTTCGTCGCCCAGGCCGAGCTCCCCTCGGGCCACCTGAGGCGTATCCCCCCGGAGGTGGATCTGCGGGAGCTGCTGATCGCCCTGCGGGGCGTCCTGGCCCGGGCGGACCTCTTCACCAGTCACCGGGTAGAGAAGGAGTCCCTGTCCCTGCGGGAGCGCATGTCGCTAATCCTGGAGCGGGTTCGGGGCGGGGGCTTTGTGCGCTTCACCGCCCTGTTCGATGTCACCGAGGGACGCGCCGGGGTTGTGGTGACCTTTCTGGCCATCCTGGAGCTGATCAAGGCCGCTACCCTGGAGCTGGTCCAGCCGGAGCCCTTCGCACCCATCCATGTCCGTATCCGGGAGCAGGACCCCCAGGCAGGACGGGCGTCCCGGATCGAAGGGCCCCGGGAGGGCGAGGCTTGAGCGGGGCAGCCCCCGAGGGGCCGGGACTCAAGGCCATCCTGGAGGGTGCCCTGTTCGCCGCCGGTGGACCCCTGAGCCTGGAGCAGCTTCAGTCCCTCTTCGGCGAGGAGGAGTGCCCGGAGCGCATGGCGCTTGCCGCCACCCTCGCGGAGCTCGCCGAGGACTATGGGGGGCGCGGCATCGAGATCGCGCAGGTGGCTGGCGGCTACCGGGTCCAAGTGCGCGCCGAGGTGGCCCCCTGGGTGGCCCGGCTTTGGGACGAGAAGGCCACCCGCTACTCCCGGGCCCTGCTGGAGACCCTGGCCCTCATCGCCTATCGGCAGCCCATCACCCGAGGTGAGATCGAGGATATCCGCGGGGTGGCAGTCACTACGCAGATCGTGAAGACCCTGATTGAGCGGGAATGGATCCGGGTGGTGGGCCACCGGGACGTCCCGGGCCGGCCGGCCCTCTACGCCACCACCCGCCGATTCCTGGACTATTTCGGGCTGCGCTCCCTCAACGACCTGCCGCCGCTATCTGAGATCCGCGACCCCAACTTCCTGGGCGACGAGTTGGACCTCGACTACCCCGAGTCCCAGCCCACCGAATCTTAGGCCGGTATTGGACCGAGGCTCAGGCCGCCCTGGCGCGCGCTCGGGTGGCCGCGGCGAGCCGAATCCGAAGCCGGCGCACCAGTGACAGGTGATCGATGAAGAGTCTGCCGCTCAGGTGATCCAGCTCGTGTTGCAGGCAGACCGCGTGCATATTCTCCAGGTCCTGCTCGAAGACCTGACCCTCCGGGTTGTGGGCGCGCACCCGCAGCCGTGTGGCGCGCACCAGATTGCCGACGATGCCGGGCACCGAGAGGCAGCTCTCCTCCACGAGGGCGGGCACCGCGCTCGTGAGGATCTGCGGGTTGATATAGACCTGGGGCGCCGAGGCATTGCCCGATAGATCCATCACCAGGACCTGGCGGCGAATCGCCGCCTGGGGGGCGGAAAGCCCAATGCCGCCCGTGGCGTAGAGGGTCTCGAGCAGGCCATCGACCAGGCGTGCCAGGGTGGCGTCGAACGCCGACACCGACTCCGCGCGGAGCCGAAGGCGTGGGTCGGGGTACTCAATGATCGGGAGTTGGGCCATGGGTCTCGTCTCAAGAGCCCGATCCGATCGGGGAATCGGCGGCCCGCGCCGGCCCTGCCCCGGCCTTCAGGGTCAAACCGGACTCGACGGACGCCGGGCTTGCCTCGGTCCCTCGGCGACGGATCAGGGGCGCGGCGGCCGCGATGGTCACGAGCAGCAGTGCGATCTCCAGCAGGTAGACGGCATGGTAGCCGCTTGCCTGCCCGGATGATCCCCAGGGGCCCTGGCTCGCCCCGAGGGCGGCATTGACCAGGTCGCGGATGGTGCCGCTGGAGGCCATGGCCAAACCCGCGGCGGTGGCCTGAACCGCCCCCCAGGCGCCGAGGGCCAGACCGGCCTGGTGCCTCGGTGCGCGATTCATGGTCGCCGTTAGGGTGCCGTGACCGAAGAGTGCTCCGCCAAAGCCGATCAGGAAGTTGCCGAGGAGGAAGAGCGACGGGAGACCAATGGGGGCCGCCACCATCACCATCGCAAAGGCCGGCAGGCCGATGAGGGCCCCGCTCTGGGCCATGCGGTAGGGGCCCGCCCCCCGGCCTAGAACATGGGAGGCGAATCCGAACCCGAGGAGCCCGCCCAGGGCGAGCAGTGCCGTCAGCTTGGTCGTCGCGCTGACGGTGAGCTGCAGGACCTGGCCGCCGAAGGGCTCGAGCAGGATATCGGCCATGCCGAAGGCCATGGTCCCCAGTCCAACGATCACCAGGCGCCGGACTGCGTGCTCCCCCTCGCAAAAGCTGGCCCAGGCCTCGCGGAAGCTGGGATCCGGCCCGGGCGACGCCGACCTGAGCCGAAGCGGGCGGCGCGTTTCCTGCTTCCACATAGCCACCACGTTGAGCACGAGGGACAGGACGGCGACCGCCTGGATCACCTGGATCAGTCGACCCGGCGAGAAGTCCGCCAGTGCGGCGCCGAACGCCAGGGCGCTGGCGATCATGCCGATTAGCAGCATCACGTACATGAGCCCGACGACCCTGGGATGGGATTCCGGCGGCGTCAGGTCGGTCGCGAGGGCAAGGCCGGCGGTCTGCACGGTGTGCACGCCCGCGCCGACGAGCAGGAAGGCCAGCGCGGCGGAGACGTGGCCGATCCATAGGGGTGCGTTGGCGGCCTCCAGCTTTCCGGCGAGCACCAATAAGGCGAACGGCATGATGGCGAAGCCGCCGAACTGCCACAGGCTGCCATTCCAGATGAAGGGGACCCGCCGCCATCCGAGATCACAGCGGTGGTTGTCCGATCGGAAGCCAATCAGGGCGCGGAAGGGCGCGAAGACCAGGGGTAGGCCAACCATGATCCCGACGAGGGACGCCGGGACCCCGAGCTCGACTATCATCACCCGATTGAGGGTGCCGACCAGCAGCACCAGGGTCATGCCGACCGAGATCTGGAACAGGGAGAGGCGCAGCAGGCGCCCCAGGGGTAGGTCCGGCGTGGCGACATCGGCAAACGGCAGGAACCGTGGGCCCAGTGAGACCCACGCGGTCATCAGCTTCCTTCCAAGTCGGTTCACTGACCCATCAAGCCTCGATGAATGATCGGGGATCGGCCGCTACGACTCCCGACCCCCGGGGACGTCCTCCTTCATTCGGTGTTGCTCCGACCCGCGCCTGGTGGCAACGGACGCGGAGGCTCCGGGGATTCTCTTAGGCGCAAAAGGCCTCAACCGCCGGCCCAGTAAGCTCCAAACCAGGGTGCGTAGGTCAGGACCGCCCAATGGACGATCAGGGCGATGACGGTAACGGCGCCTAGGAACAGGGGCAGGCCCACCGTTGGCTTGACGACACACCAGATTCTGCCTTG
>JBGSUY010000843.1:0-11903 GCA_041753195.1 Chromatiaceae bacterium | reverse complement strand
GGCGATAAGGAAGCCGTTGTGGGTCTCGCGGATCAGGGCCAGCCGCTCCCGGGCGGTGGCCGAGAGCGGCGCCCGATAGAGCAGGACGCAGTGGCTCTCCACCGCCCCGCGACCCACCCGCCCGCGCAGTTGATGGAGCTGGGCGAGCCCCAGCCGCTCTGCATTCTCGATGATCATGAGGCTGGCGTTGGGCACGTCCACGCCCACCTCGATGACGGTGGTCGCTACCAGCAGGTCCAGTTCCCCGCCGGCGAAGGCCCCCATGACCGCCTCCCGCTGCGCGGCCTTTTGGCGCCCGTGCACCAGGCCCACCCGCACCCCGGGAAGGGCCTCCCCAAGCTGTTTGGCAGTCTCCTCCGCCGCCTGGCACTGGAGCGCCTCCGACTCCTCGATCAGGGTGCAGACCCAATAGGCCTGACGGCCCGCCTCACAAGCCCCGCGAACCCGCTCCACCACGTCCTCCCGGCGGCCGTCCGGCACGGCTACCGTCACCACCGGGGTGCGGCCGGGTGGTCCGTGGGCGATCACAGACAGGTCCAGGTCCGCATAGATGGTCATGGCCAGGGACCGAGGGATGGGGGTGGCGGTCATGATGAGCTGGTGGGGGACGGCGCCATTGCCGACACCCTTCTCACGCAGCCGCAGGCGCTGATGGACACCGAAGCGGTGCTGTTCGTCGATGATCACCAGACCCAGGTCTCGGAAGCGCACCTCCTCCTGGAACAGGGCATGGGTGCCGATCACCAGACGGGCCTCGCCGCTCCCGATGGTGGCAAGCAGGGCGGCCCGCTCCCGCCCCTTGTGTCGGCCGGCGAGCCACAGGGGCTCCACGCCCAAGGGCGTCAGCCAGCCGGCGAGCCCTCGCCAGTGCTGCTCGGACAGGAGCTCGGTGGGGGCCATCAGGGCCACCTGGAAGCCCCCCTCGATGGCCTGCAACGCCGCCATCGCCGCCACCACCGTCTTGCCGGAGCCCACGTCCCCCTGGAGCATCCGCTGCATGGGGTGGGGGCGGGCGAGATCGGCGGCGATCTCGGCGACCGCCTGCTCCTGGTCCGGGGTCAGGGCAAAGGGCAGGGACCCGCGCAGACGCAGGCGCAGGGTCCTGTCCCCCGTGAGGACCGGGGCACCCTGCCGGCCATGGACCTGGCGCAGCCGTCGTAGGCTCACCTGGTGGGCCACCAGCTCCTCGAAGGCGAGGCGCAGGAAGGCCGGGTGGCGTCGCTCCAGCAGGTCCGGCAGGCTCGCCTCCAGGGGTGGCCGATGCAGATAGCGCAGGGCCTCCACCAGACTGGGCAAGTTGAAACCGGCGATGGCCTCGGCTGGCAGGTAGTCCGCGGGAGGCTGGCTCCCCAACAAGGACAGGGCCTGGTCCGTTAGCGACCGCCAGGAGACCTGCTGCAGACCCTCCGTGGAGGGATAGATGGGGGTCAGCCGTGCCTCGGCCTCCAGGTCCCCGGACGCCGCGTCTCGAACCCGGTACTCGGGGTGGATCATCTCCAGGCTGTTGGGACCCTGTCGCACCTCCCCGTAGCAGCGCAGCCGTGCCCCAGGTCGCAGGGCCGCCAACTGCTGGGGGGAGAAGTGAAAGAAGCGCAGCAGTAGGCCCCCGCCCGGCCCGGTTCCCCGCCCTTCGATGAGCCAGACCTTGAGGGAACGGCGGCGCCCGTAACCGATCTGAGCGTCGGCCACCTCCCCCTCTGCCAGGGCCTCGGCACCCGGGCGCAACTCCGCCAGCGGGACCAGCCGCGTGCGGTCCTGGTAGCGCACCGGCAGATGGAATAGCAGGTCCTGGACGCTATGGATGCCGAGCCGGGCAAGCCGCTCCCGCAGCCGCGGACCAACTCCGGTCAACCGCTCGACCGGGGTCACCTCTAAAGCGGCGACTTGATCGTCGGCGGCCGGGATCGAATTGAGGGTGGATCTGGACAATGGGGAGCCTGGGCGGCAGTTGCTTTGGCTGACTCACTGGCGTTCCGCCGGCGGGAGCCCGACAATCCGAAGCCGGCCGTCCCGCGGTCAGCCGGGATCAGCCAGCGACCAAGGAGCATGCCCATGATCGTCCAACAGAGCCTGTCGGTGAGCACCCGCGGGCGCGGCACCTACAGCATCACCGCCGAGATCGAGCGCGAGGTGCACGCGTCCGGGATCCGCACCGGCCTCTGCCACTGTTTCGTCCAACACACCAGCGCCTCCCTGATCCTGTGCGAGAATGCCGACCCCGCGGTCCGCCGGGACCTGGAGTCCTTTCTGGTCCGCCTGGTCGCGGACGGCGATCGGCTGTTCGAGCACGACGACGAGGGTCCCGATGACATGCCGGCCCACGTGCGCGCCATCCTAACCAAGATGGACCTGACCCTGCCCATACGCCGTGGGCGTTGCGCCCTGGGCACCTGGCAGGGGGTGTATCTCTACGAGCATCGCACCCGGCCCCATCGCCGACAGGTCATCCTGACCCTCATGGGCGAGCCGGTATAGCCGGCTCGCCAGCGCCTTGCAATCAGGCCCCTACAGGGTGGCCTCTGCCTCCCCTTCTACCCCCTGAGCGATGCGGGTCCCCGGCAGCCCACCGACCCGCGCCTTGACCGCCTTACCGAGCTGGTAGACCGCCATCGCGTAATAGGTGCTGTGGTTATAGCGGGTGATGACGTAGAAGTTGTGCAGGCCCATCCAGTACTCGAAGCCGCTGCCCACGTCGAGCCGAAGCAGACTGGCCTGGCTCGCGCCCCCCAGTGAGCTGCTGGGTTTCAGGCCCGCGGCGGTGAGTGTAGAGATGGGATAGCGGGCATCGAATCCGGTCTTGAGTGCCCCGACTGAGACGCCCGATCCACTGGCCCGCACCGCCACCGGCTCGCCGCTCCGCCAGCCGTGACCCTTGAAATAGTTGGCGACGCTGCCGATGGCGTCCACCGGGTTCCACAGGTCCCGGTGACCGTCACCGCTGAAGTCCACCGCATAATTGCGGAAGCTGGAGGGCATGAACTGACCATACCCCATGGCCCCGGCAAAGGACCCGGTGGGCTTGAAGGGGTCAACGCCCTCGTCCCGGGCCATGACCAGGAAGTGCTCCAGCTCCCCGGTGAAATACTCGGCCCGGCGCGGATAGGCGAAGGCCAGAGTGGCCAAAGCGTCGATCACGCGAGTCTTGCCCATGACGCGTCCCCAGCGGGTTTCCACCCCAATGATGCCGACCATGATCTCCGGCGGTACCCCGTAGCGGGAGGAGGCCTTCTCCAGCGTGGCGGCATGCTGGCGCCAGAACTGCACCCCTTTGTCGATATTGTCCGGGGTGATGAACTTGGCCTTGTAGCGGTTCCACGCCCCGGTGGGCGTCGGGGGGGCATTGCTGGGGGCGCGCTTGCGCACCGGCTTGTCCATGGCCTCGATGATCCAGTCCTCCTTCTGGGCCCGGGCCAGAACCAGGCCGAGCTGCTTGGGATCGAACCCGTGGTCGGCCTCCATGTGACGGATAAACCGCTCGACGGCGGGCTTTCCGGTGAAGGCCCCGCCCCCGCTCGGCACCTGGTAGCCCACACTCGAGACGGCCAGCTTGCTCGCGCGCTTCGCGGTATCGGAGCGGTAGGACGCCGCCTCGGGACTGGTGATCGCAGCCCCGTCCTTGGAGGGACTGGAGCCGCAGCCGGCGGCGAGAAAAAGCACGGAAACGGAGAACAGAAGGAACAGGATGCGCATAGCCCCCCCGGTTTGCGCCATGACGACTGGGGCTAATGGTAAGAGATTATGTCAGGAAAGCAAGCCAAATCGCCATTTCTACTGCAGTTCTCCCTATAGCATACTGTCGCGATCGCGTGGGCGGCGCGGCCCCCGATCCCGCGGAACCGCCTCGGGCTACTGCCCGTTCCCGAGAACCAGGACGGCGTCCATCTCCACCCCCGCCCCCTTGGGCAGGGCCGCTACCCCGAGGGCGGCCCGCGCCGGATAGGGCTCCTGGAAATAGTCCACCATGACATGGTTGACCAGGGGAAAGTGCCCCAGGTCGGTAAGGAAGACATTGAGCTTGACCAGGTCCCGCAGCTCCCCCCCAGCCGCTCTGGCGACCGCCTGGAGGTTCTCGAAGACGCGCCGGATTTGGGCCTCCATATCCCCCTCCACCAGCTCCATGGTCTCGGGGACCAGGGGGATCTGACCCGAGAGGTAGACCGTGTCCCCCACCTTGACCGCTTGGGAGTAAGTGCCGATGGCCCTGGGGGCTCGGTCCGTGCTGATGATCTGTCGCGTCACGGTGCATCCTCCTCGTCGACTTAACCAGTGCCTGTCAGCGCCCCTCGGGCCACCGATGGAGCCCCGCATTCATCGGACAGGATTCACAGCATTACTTAAGATTAACAGGATGATAGAGTGACTCATCGGACTCACGAAGACCCTGTTAATCCTGCAAAATCCTGCTAATCGTGTCCCATTCCGGCCCACCTACTCAGCCCCGCCACGGTGCCGGGTACCCCGGCGCTCGGGAAAGGATCTGGTGGCCCCCCGGACTCAACCGAAGACGCGCTGCCACCAACGCCGGCGGCTGCGGGTCGGGACCCGGGTCGCCGGCAGGTCGCAGGGGGGCAGCAGGCTCATGACCCAGCCGGGCAGGGGCGGGTTGTCGCTGTAACCGCAGGAGACCCCCAGGTTATGGGGATCGTAGATCTTGATCAGGCTGGGGGCGGCGGGATCGTCCGCGTAGACGATGCCGCAGTAGGACTCCTTGTGCTCGGCCCGCAGCAGGGCATCCAGCTCCCGGATAAAGGTCGCCACCTGGTCGGCGTCCGCCGGCTGGGATGGTGGCACGTCCCCCACGTGGTACAGAAACCAACCCGCGTCCGCCCGCTCCCCCACCCGATCCCACAAGGCATCGAGCTGAGGCCAGCGCAGGGCGGAGATAAAGCTGCCGCGAAAGGCCGTGAGGAAGGGATCCGAGTCATCGCAGACCGAGGCCGGAGTGGGGTTCATCGCAACGGATCAGGAGGCCCCGCCCGGAGGCTCTGAACAATCGGGGCAGGAAACGATGTTCAGCAATCTCGGGGCCGGACGCGATGGGGTCGGGCTCAAATCGGCGAAATGGCCCCGTTGGCCCTTGCTCGGAATCTCGCATCGGGGCACCGTTTCGGCCCGGGGCGGGATGGTGCACTGGGGGCCGGACAGGGGCAGGAAGATCTCCGGGCCCATGGGCGGCAGGCCCAGCAGCTCCAGCGTCACGGCATCCAGCACCCCATCCGTTCGGCGCAGGCCATGGCGCAGTTGGAAGGTGTTGAGTGCGACGACCGTGGCCTTGTCCGCCTTGCCCGAGAAGGGGGCCGGCTTGTAGGCCACGTGCTTCTTGCGCTTCTTGTCCCGCCAGACGTGTTTCTTGATGGGTTGCTTCAGGAGGCCCTGCGCGGCCAGGGCGTTTTGCAACGCGGCGATGTGCGGCGCCGTCGGCCGCTGCAGCCCGACCGGCAACGTCCTGATGCGGCCCAGATCGGGGGCATCCCCGGAGGAGGTCTCTTGGCACGCCTGTAACGCGGCATAGTGCCTGAGGCGCCGGTCATAGATCTCCAGGGCAATCCGCTCCGCGGGCATCAACAGGTTGGAGTGGGCCGGATCATCCGGCTCGGCCTTGCCGACCCGCTTCCGGAAGGCTCTGAGGGCTTTTCGGACCTCCGGATGGTTCGTGCTGGCCTCCTGCACGCCCTCGGTGAGCAGCCCCAGGTGATGCAGGGCCGACAGCGCCTCCGGCGCCAGGGTGTCCGTCGGCTCGTCGTCGCCCTGGCTCACCAGGGCCCCGAGTCGCTGCATGTAGTGTTCGGTCTCGTCCCGCCCGAGTGGACCCGTCACCAACGCCTCGGGCACCAGCACGGTTTGCCCATGCCAATGGCGAAACTCCGCGGCCTCGGACACCGTCTCCGGGTCGAAGGCCCAGGCCGGGGCATCGCCCCCGGGTAGACTGAACCCGACCCCATACTTGGCCCGCACCAAGGCCGGCTGCTGGTCGGCCCGCACGCGCCTCGCCAGATTGTCCATGAACTCGCCCCAGGTGTAGGGCTGGGTCTGTCCCTTGCCGTCGCGGTAGAACATCCCGAGGTTGCCCGTCACCGTCGGAGAGTCGGCGGGGAGCCCCCACTCCGATGAAACCGGTGTCGGCGCGAAAGAAAAGGGAGAGATGGTGGTGGACCCAAGATCCAGGCGCCGCATGGGCGGCAAACCGGTCTGCGACTGGATCGTCGTGATCTTGCCACCCGCGGCGGATGACCCCGCCTCGCCCCTGATCCTCAGCCTCATGGCCGGGGGCCCGACAACTGGATCAACAGCTGGATCGACGGCGACTGGAGGCAGGGCAGGCACCAAAGCCGTCGCCTTCCTGAGCGCCATCCGAGGATCTGTCGCGGCAAGCTCGGGGGCTGATGGTTCCATGGGCGCAAGCGGCGCCTCGACTGGCTTGACAGACAGGGTATCGCGCGCCTCTCCCCGCGCCAGCTCCAGCACCCGTCTGCCTTGCCCCGCGCCCAGGAAGTGGAAGAGATAGTCTTCTTCCGGCGTGGTCGCCCCGGTATCCAGGCTCAGGAAGTGCTTTGCAAAGGCCAGAACGGCGAAGTTGTGACGCAGGAGCTGGAGCTCCTCGTCCTCCGCACCCCGCGTACCACCCAGGGTCTCGCGAATAAGGGTGCGGACCCTGGCGTCACTGAAGGGCCCGTCCCCCAGGTCCATCTGTAGACGACCCGTTGCAGCATCGGCCTCACTCAGGGCCAACAGCTCGGCACCGTACTTCTTGACGATGGCGTGGAAGGTCGCGGGGACGAACTGCCAGACCCCAGTGGCCGAACCGAGGGTGCCGCTTTTCAGCGTCGGGCGGACATGATCGTTCCAGGTGCGGGCGCTCTCGTGCTCCCCGGTGGCAAGCAATTGCCCGAGACTGGCCCCGGTGCGCTCGCACACCTCCAGCAAGAGGAGCATCTGCCGGGGTGAAATGTCCTGCGCCCGGTCATAGTCGCGCGCCTGGCCGGCCGACAGGTCCCGATAGGCCGCGAGCGCCACCGCCTGCGGACTCCCGCCCCCCGAATAAATGGCGGCAGTCACCGGCAGGTCGGCAGCCCGGGCCGCCGAAAGGGCAAGAGCGGCGGCCGCAACGAGGCCAGCATGGAACCTTTGGTGGTGAATTGGAGCGTACCTTTGTTTTTTTATTTCAGGTCGTTGTGCGGCTGCACAGGCGCCTGCGCCGGTGACGCAGGGGTCTCCTCCGTGGGACTTTATGCACAATCTGCCCACGAATCAATCAGTGCGGCATCTTTGGCGGTAGGGAGACGCAGCCCGCCGCCCCGTTCCCAAGCCACGAGGTCCGGACGGAGTCGCTGAGGATCGACCCCGATCCGCGCTCTGGTATCCTGGGAGCCCCCGAATCCCTGGGGATCAGGCTGACCCGGGAGCAAGCCATGTCCGCACTCTATGAATCCCACCTAAGTGGCCTCGAGTTGCTCGGCCGGGGCAAGGTCCGCGACCTCTACCGGGTGGACCAGGACCACCTGCTCCTGGTGGCGAGTGACCGCCTGTCGGCCTTCGACGTGGTCATGCGCCAGCCCATCCCCGGCAAGGGGGAGGTCCTGACCCGCGTCTCCAATTTTTGGTTCGCCCGCACCGCCGGCCTGATCCCCAATCATCTCTCGGGTATCCCGGTGGAGTCGGTGGTGACCGACCCCGCCGAGCGGGCCGAGCTGGGTGACCGGGCGGTAGTGGTGCGTCGTCTGCGCCCCCTGCCGGTGGAGGCCATCGTGCGCGGCTATCTGATTGGCTCCGGCTGGAAGGACTATCTGGCCTCCGGGGCCGTCTGCGGCATCCGGCTGCCGGCGGGGCTGGTCCAGGCGGACCGCCTGCCCGAGCCCATCTTCACCCCCTCCACCAAGGCCCGGGCGGGCACTCACGACGAGAACGTGGACTTCGAGATTGTGGCGGGGCTCATCGGCGGGGACCTGGCGCGGCAGGTACGGGACTGCGCCCTGCGCATCTACTCCGACTGCGCGGCCTTCGCCCTTGAGCAGGGCATCATCATCGCCGACACCAAGCTCGAGTTCGGCCTGGACGACGGGGGCCGGCTGCATCTGATCGACGAGGTCCTGACCCCGGACTCCTCCCGCTTCTGGCCCGCGGACCAGTACCGCCCGGGATCGAGCCCGCCAAGCTTCGACAAGCAGTACGTTAGGGACTACCTGGAGACCCTCGACTGGGACAAGACCCCCCCGGCCCCCGACCTGCCCGCGGAGGTCATAGATCGCACCGCGGCCAAGTACCGGGAGGCGGAGCGGCGCCTGACGGGGCGGGGGGATTTGGCCGCACGAGAACTTTAGATCTTCCCGGGTCAACGCAGTTGATCCAGAAGCAACTTTGCGGAGATAGCGAGCGACGCCAGCACCAGCACCGGGCGCACCAGGGCCGCCCCGTGGCGCAAGACCAGGTGGGACCCCAGCCAGGCACCGGCCGCCTGGCCCAGGGCCATGACCGCGGCGATGGTCCAGTCGATGTGCCCCCCGGGGAGGAAGAAGAGCAGGGCCGCCAGGTTGCTGGTGAGGTTGAGCAGCTTGCTGTGGGCGGTGGCACGGCGCAGGTTGTAGCCGAGCAGGGCCACATAGCCCATGGCGAAGAAGGTCCCGGTACCGGGGCCGAAAAACCCATCGTAGAACCCAACCCCGAGGCCGATGGTCACTGCAAAGGCGGGACCGCCGAGTCGCTGGTGACTGTCCAGGTCCGACACCCGAGGCGAGAACAGGAAATAGAGGGCGAAGCCGATCAGCAGCAAGGGGATCAACCGCGCAAGGGCGCCGCTATCCACCTGCTGGACGAGGAGGGCCCCGGCCGCGGCCCCCACGAAGGTACAGAGGATGGCGAGGGCGGCGGACCGAGGATCCACCGCCCCCCGCCGGATGAAGTTGAGCGCCGCGGTGCCGCTGCCGAACACCGCCTGGGCCTTGTTGGTCGCCAGGGTCTCCACCGGCCCCAGCCCGACCCACAGCAGGGCCGGGATGGCGATCAGGCCGCCCCCGCCGGCGATGGAGTCCACGAACCCTGCAATCAGGGCGACCCCGAACAACAGTGCCGCGATATCGATGGATTCCAAGACAGGCCGCCCTATGGGTCACCCAGAACCCCATTGGACGCGCATCATCGGGGTCGCCGCAAACGGCAGACTCCCCGGGAGTTACAATGGGGCTAGATCGGGCACAATTTTAGCGGCGAGCCAAGACGGCCGCGGCCTCGCGGCACCTTGGACCTCCGACGTCCCGTCGGCACGGCCCCGCGCCGACTTTGCACACTCTGAGCAAGACCACGAATCAATCGGTTTCCCAGCGCGCTCCAAGCCGTCCTGCGACGGCTGGCCGACGGGACCTCTGCGGTCCCAGTTCCGGAACGCATTGCTGCTGAGTCTGGTCCCAAGAGAACGCCCTGATCCAAGCATCCATGTCCTACCTCGAGAAGGTCCGTGCCTGCAACGCCTGGGATCCGCACCACTTCCTGCCCTTCTTCGCCCTCGGGCAGCGGATCGGCTCCCTGCGTCCGACCTTCGCCGCTGAACTGCGGCGCTTTCGGGACCGGTTCCGGGTGGCCGCGGACCGGGTGGACTGGGTGAATCCGCCTACGTCCTTCCTCGAGCGCAGCTTGGTAATCGAGGAGGTCCTGGGCACCTTGGTGGACGCGGGCGTCATCGCCTACCTCCACGGCGAGCCCTATGGGCTCACCGCCGGGCGGCGGGATGAAGCCCTGTGCCTACTCGATCGAGCCGCGGCCCCCTACTTCGGAGCCCGTGCCTTCGGCCAGCACCTGAACGGCCTGGTGCGCGGGCCGAACGGGATCGAGCTCTGGATCGGCCGCCGTTCCGCCGACCGGCGCATCTCCCCCCTGAAGCTCGACAACCTGGTGGCAGGGGGCCTGCCCTACGGGGTCCCGCTCGATGAGAACCTGCGCAAGGAGTGCCGGGAGGAGGCCGATATCCCATCGGATCTGGCGCGGCAGGCGGTGGCGGTGGGCGCGGTCACCTACTGCCGGGAGTCGGAGCAGGGGCTCAAGCCCGATGTCATGTACTGTTATGACCTTGATCTGCCGGCGGACTTCGTCCCCCGCTGCACTGATGGGGAGGTGGAGTCCTTCCACCGGCTTCCAGTGGCGGAGGTGGCCCGGCTGGTGCGGGACACCGATGAGTTCAAACCCAACTGCAACTTGGTCATCATCGACTTTGTGATCCGCCACGGACTCCTGTCCCAGGAGGACCCGGACTACCTGCCGATCCTCCAGGGCCTGCGCTCGCCCTTGTCCTAACCGGGCCCAGGGTCCATGTTCTGCGGCAAACGACCAGGCCTCAACCGCCGAGCACCCCCACCATGAACCCAGCCCCTTCGCCCATCCGCCGGCGTCACTCAATCCCCGTGGGCATCGGACCGGTCACGGTAGGCGGCGGCGCCCCCATCGTGGTCCAGTCCATGACCAACACCGACACCGCGGACCTGGAGTCCACGGTCCGCCAGGTGCGGGAGCTGGCGGACGCGGGATCCGAGCTGGTGCGCATCACGGTCAACACCGAATCCGCGGCCCGGGCGGTGGCCCCCATCCGCGAGCGGCTAGACGCCCAGGGCTGCACCGTGCCGCTGGTGGGCGACTTTCACTTCAACGGTCATCGGCTGCTGACCGACTACCCGGAGTGCGCCGAGGCCCTGGCCAAGTACCGCATCAACCCGGGCAACGTGGGCCGGGGCGAGAAGAAGGACAGCCAGTATGCCACCCTGATCGACATCGCCTGCCGCTACGACCGACCCGTCCGAATCGGGGTCAACTGGGGGAGCCTGGATCAAGACCTGATCGTCCGCCTGATGGACGAGAACGCCCGCTCCGCCGCGCCCAAGGACGCCGACCAGGTAATGCGGGAGGCCATGGTGGAGTCGGCACTGGCGAACGCGGAGCGGGCGGTGCAGCTCGGCTTGCCCCGGGACCATGTCGTCCTGTCCTGCAAGATGAGCGGGGTCCAGGACCTGATCGCTGTCTACCGGATGCTCGGCGCCCGTTGCGACTATGCACTCCACCTCGGCCTCACCGAGGCCGGCATGGGGTCCAAGGGCATCGTGGCCTCCACGGCGGCCCTGGCGGTGCTGCTCCAGGAGGGCATCGGCGACACCATCCGAATCTCGATCACCCCGGCGCCGGGTGAGGCGCGAACCAGGGAGGTGCAGGTGGCCCAGGAGATACTCCAGACCATGGGGCTGCGCTCCTTCGCCCCCATGGTCACCGCCTGCCCAGGCTGCGGCCGCACGACCAGCGACACCTTCCAGCACCTGGCCCAGGACATCCAGGGCTATCTGCGGGACCAGATGCCCATCTGGCGCAGCCGCTACCCGGGGGTCGAGGCCATGCAAGTGGCCGTCATGGGCTGCGTCGTGAACGGCCCCGGTGAGAGCAAGCAGGCCAACATCGGCATCAGCCTGCCCGGGACCGGCGAGCGCCCCTCGGCCCCCGTCTATATGGACGGCGAAAAGGTCGCCACCCTCAAGGGGGACGACATCGCCGGCCAGTTCAAGCGCATGGTGGATGAGTACATCGAGCGGCGGTACGGATAGGAAAAGCCCGAAGAAAGTCGATCCTGATCAACTATTGGAGGGAGTGATGCAGCGACATTTAAGTATCTCGGCGCTGATTGCATTTATGGTCAACGGACCTGCGCTGTCAGAGGTCTATAAGTGCGAGGTTGACGGAAAGATCGCTTTCTCTCAGACGCGGTGTGCTGAAGATGCGGAAGCTGTTTCACTCGATGTCGTGAAGCCCACTGCGGGTCAACAACAAGAGACGTCGCAGCGAATGGCGGATATTAAAGCCGCTCAGTCCCGCGCCAAGCAGCAACGAGAACACGAATTCGCCATCCGAGAGGCTGAAAAGCAGATTCGTCGGCTGGA
>JBGSUY010000842.1:0-13144 GCA_041753195.1 Chromatiaceae bacterium | reverse complement strand
AACGGCCGGGCCCGGCCGGACGGGCGTCCACCACCCGGCCGCTGGCCTGCTCCGAGGTGCTGGTTGGCGCATGGAGCGCGTCGCCGGGTCGCGGCGGTGAATCGGCCTCGACCTCTGCCCAGTACATCCGGCGCTTGAGCTTGCCGAGATACTGCATGCGCGCCACTACCTCCTGGCCCGTGTAGCAGCCCTTGTTGAAACTGACCCCGTCGATGAGCTGTAGGTTCACCATCTGGGGGACGAATGCCTCGACGGTCTCCCGGTAGATGGTGGGTATGCCCCCGCGGATGTCGTGCAGCGCCCAGGCGTCGGGGGTGCTCGGCGCGGCGACCTGGGAGAGTGCATCCCACAGCCCCATCAGGGCATCGATGGGCCCGATCAGCTCGAAACGGGGGCTGGGGGAGGGCAGGCGCAGGACGCTGACCCCGTCGGTCGTCGCCAGGTCCTCGTCCCGCACTGGGACTGCGAGGCCCAGGCGGGCCAGGGCCTCTTCGGCGCAGTCCCCCGCGATTGCGATGCGGATGAGGGTATCGGAGGCATCCTCAAGGGTGACCTTGGCGCGCAGGACATAGAGGCGCAGCCGCTTCAGTGCGTCGGGCAGCCGCTCCCGGGGCAGCTGCAGATAGACGGCGTCACCCAGCCGCAAGACGCGGAAGCTCGCCAGCATCCGTCCCTTGGGGCTGCAATGGCTGCTGAGCTGGGTGTGGGTGGCGGAGAGCTCCCGGATGTCGTTGGTAAGCTGACCCTGCAGGAAGGACTCGGTATCCTCCCCCCGCACCGCGATCAGGCCCAGATGGGAGAGATCGAAGAGGGTGCAGTCGCCGGGGGCGCCGGGGCCGGGGAAACGCACGCTGTCGTCTGCCGCCATCTGGGCGCCACGCGCGGTGAGGAATTCTTGCCATTGGGGATTCATGTCTCGCTGCTCCAGAAAAGGGACCGGGAGGGCATCGCAGGACCGCTGGGTGCGCGGAGCCGGGGAGGTCTCCGGTTATGATACCGGAAGGTTCAGCCGGAATTGATGGCCGGGACGGGTCCCAGGCCCGATCCAAAACGAGATCCTGATCCGGCCGGCCGCGGTCGTCGATTACGTGTCGAGCTATGCGGAGATATCAACCCCTTGTCCATACATCAACCTAGCCCCCCGGCAGACAGCCTGGTCCTGTACAAGGTGAGGCCTGCCCGGGTGCTGCGCGTGGGCGAAAAGATCGAGATCGAGCTGGAGGGGGGTGACACCAAACGGGTGCGCGCCAAGGATCTGGATCTGCTGCACCCCGGTCCTTTGCGCAGCCTGGCGGAGCTGGGTCCGCAAGCGGGGGAGCCGGAAGAGGCCTGGGCCCTGCTGGAGGGCGGCGAGACCAATCTGCGGGAGCTGGCCGAGCTCGCTTATTCGACCTTCACGCCGGCGACCGCCTGGGCGGCCTGGCAGTTGGTAGCGGAGGGTCTGCGGTTCTCGGGGGTCCCATCGGCGATCCAGGCCCGCCCCCGGGCGGATGTGGAGCGGGATCGCGCCGAGCGGGCTGCTCGAGCGGCGGCCGAGCAGGACTGGAAGGCCTTCCTCACACGCATGGCCGCCGCCGCCCCAGAGCCCCAGGACCGGCCGCGGCTCTTGGAGGTCGAGCGCCTGGCATTAGGGCGCGGCGAGCATAGCCGCATCCTGCAGGCCCTCGGGCACCAGGAGTCCCCGGAGAATGCCCATCGCGCCCTCATCCAGGTAGGCTACTGGAGCGAGCGACACAACCCCCATCCAACCCGCTGCGGCGTGCCAAGCGGTGATCCTGATCTGCCGGTTCCGAGTCTGCCCGAGGAAGAGCGACTGGACCTGACCGGGCTCCCCGCCTTTGCCATCGACGACCAGGGCAATCAGGACCCCGACGATGCGCTGAGTCTGGATGGCGATCGGCTGTGGGTGCACGTGGCCGATGTGGCCGCCCTGGTCCACCCGGCGGGCGAGATCGAGCGGGAGGCTCGTGCACGGGGATCCAATCTCTATGCCCCCGAGGGTATCGTCAACATGCTCCCGGCCCAGATCACTGAGCGGCTGGGGCTGGGGCTCCACGAGGTGTCACCGGCCCTATCGATAGGCCTGCGCGTCGATGGTCAGGGTGAACCCTGCGACGTGGAGGTGCACCGATCCTGGATCCGCGCCCAGCGTGTGACCTACGAAGAGGCGGAATTATGCCTTGATGAGGAGCCCTTCGCCGGACTGAGGACCCTTGGGGATCGCGCTCGTGCCAGACGCGAGTCCGCGGGGGCTACGAGCCTCGAGCTGCCGGAGGTTAGCGTTCGGGTGATCGACGGCGCGGTCTTGATCAGGCCGTTGCTGCGTCTGGTCAGCCGGTCCCTGGTGGCGGATGCCATGTTGTTGGCGGGGGAGGGGATCGCGCGCTTCTGTCTGGAGCGGGGCATCCCGATCCCCTTTGCTTCTCAGGGGCCGAGCGAGGGTGCGGGAGGGCCCCAACTCCAGGGGCTTGCCGCCATGTATGCCCGACGGCGCACCTTCAGGCCCACCCGCCTGGTCGTGAGTCCGCAACCCCATGCCGGTCTGGGGCTTTCCCTGTATACCCGGGTCACCAGCCCCCTGCGTCGCTATTCGGACCTGCTCGTACACCAGCAGCTGCGCGCCTGGCTCGCCGGGCGCAGCCCGCTCACCCCGCAGGAGGTGACGGAGCGGATCGCCGAGTCGGAACTCGCCACGGCCGCAGTGCGGCGGGCCGAACGGCTGTCCAACCTCCACTGGAAGCTGGTCTATCTCAGGGAGCATTCGGATTGGCGGGGCGAGGGGGTCCTGGTCGCCAAGGAGGACCGGAAGGATGTGGTCCTGATCCCGGACCTGGCCCTGGAGACCCGACTGCGGTTAAAGGGCGAGCCGGGGCTGGATTCACGGGTACGTGTGGCACCGCGTGGCCTTGACATCCCCAGCCAGACCGTGGATTTTCGAACCCTCGATTAACCGGGTCCTCCTAGGGTAACCCTTCCGCGGGTCGCGGGATGATTCAAGGGGGCGAGCTGGCGAGGTCGTCAGGGACAAGGACGCCCTTGGGGCCGCCGGGAGATCCAGGGAAGGCCCCGGAGGACTCTCGGTGCCTTGGGGGCCCTCAAGCGCCCCAGCGCCTTACATTGCCCGTGTCCAGATGGACGAAGTCGGCGCTCGGATAATAGCCGACACCGCCGCGGGCGACCGAGATTGCGGCGTCCCGGATCTTTCGGGCGGAGAGATCGGGGAACCGGACATCGAGCGCCCTGCCAGAGAGGTGGAAGCTGTTGCGCGCGACCCGGTGGCCGGTGCTTCGGAGCATGGCGTTTGTTTTCGGGGAACGGTAGGCGCTCAGCACCTCATAGC
Organism: Chromatiaceae bacterium; assembly: GCA_041753195.1. Taxonomy (GTDB): domain Bacteria; phylum Pseudomonadota; class Gammaproteobacteria; order Chromatiales; family Chromatiaceae; genus Thiodictyon. The sequence continues at coordinate 9,804 of JBGSUY010000842.1, read as the reverse complement.
GCGCGCTCGTGTCGCCGAGGCAACACTGGACGTCGTGGAGGAGATCGAAGAGCTGCGGGTCGATCGCAAGGGAATCGCCGGTGCGGAAGTCCCTCAGGAAGTGGTTGAGCTTCGCCAGGGCGCTGCGCTGGTAGCGGTCGCCGATGCGATAGGTGACGGAGATGCGCTCGTCGGTGTGCAGATGATGGAGTGATAGGACCCGTGGCATATCCGCTTTCTTCTTAGCCAGCACGGGCATAGCCACGGCGGACAGCGCCACCCCAAGGAAATATCGTCGGTTCATGTTCCCCCCGGACATTGAACTTAATGTGATGGTGCGCCCGATTATAGGCGGGGAGGTAAAAAAAGCAATGGTTGGATGCCGCCAATTGTGCGGACATTCACATCATGCAAAATATTTAGTAACGCACAAGGAAGAAAATATAAGAGGCTGTAAGAAAAAGAAAATAATGTATAATTCTGAGATGATACTTTAATGAGCTTTAACTTTTTTCAGAGCGCTTCTTGCTCCCTGTCTTGTTCCATTTTCTGGTAACTGGTGCTAAGGTTCAGCCATGGGGGATGGGGCGAAGCTCATTGGGCGTACGGTCGTCTACTCTGGTTTTCTGCGTCTCGTCCAGTATCGGATAGGGATCTCGGGGTCGGGCGGGCGGACTGGTGGGCTCCTTTATCGGGAGCGCATCGAGGGCTTGGGGGCGGCGGCGGTGCTGCCATTCGATCCGGCGAATGAGCGGATCGTGCTGGTCAAGCAGTTTCGCATCGGCGCGCTCGAGGCGCCTTGCGGGGCTTGGCTCTTGGAGCCACCGGGGGGCGTCATCGACCAAGGTGAATCGGCGGAGCAGGCGGCGCGTCGGGAGGCCTGGGAGGAGGCTGGGTGCCGCATCGGTAAGATCGAGCCGATTCTAAGCTGTTACACCAGCCCAGGGGTGAGCGACGAGCGGCTTGATCTCTTTTGTGGCGCCGTCGATTCAGGTTCCGTTGCCACCACCGGGGGGCGGCACGACGAAGAGGAGTGGACCGAGGTGGTCCCCCTCGATCTGGATGCCGCGATTCGTGATCTCGGTCGGGGGATGCTGACCGCCGTGAGCCTTATTATTGCGTTGCAGTGGCTGTCGGTGAATCGGCGGCGGCTTTGCGAGTCCTGGGGCGGGAGCGGGATCGTACCCTGAGAGCGGGGTACCCCTGGATGCTCGCTGCGGCACCGACTCGGTCGGCGCGCGAGCCACGAGGGGTGATGCTGACGCCGCTTCTTCGAGGGGAGGACCACGGGACGGACCCGCGGACTATTGGGGGGAGGTCGCGATGTCCAGAACGATACTGGCACTGATGGTGCTCGGTTTGGCGCTGGTGGGCTTCGAGGCCTACGCAGACGTTTACAAATACGTCGACGCCAAGGGGAACACCTATTTTACCGACGCGCCCCTGCGGGGCAGCAAGTACAAACTGGAGTGGAAGCGCGAATCGCGCAAGCTGATCAAAGAGAACCAGCAGCGCCTGGCGAGCCTGAGTCCAAAAACAAAAGGGCCCCCCAGCAAACGGCTCCAGGAGCGGCGGGCCCGTTTCGAACGGCTGATTGGCGCCAATGCCCGCCGTTACAACCTGGCGCCTGAGTTGCTCCACGCCGTCATCCGCGCCGAGTCAGCCTACGATCACACGGCCGTCTCCTCCGCCGGCGCCCAGGGCCTGATGCAGCTTATGCCTGGCACCGCCGCCCGCTACGGCGTCAAGGACAGCTTCAACCCGGCCGACAACGTGCGGGGAGGGGCTGCCTACCTGCGGGACCTCCTAGACATGTTCGACCAGGATCTACGCCTGGCACTTGCCGGTTACAACGCGGGGGAGAATGCGGTGATCAAGCACGGGAGGCGCATCCCACCCTACGACGAGACCCAAAACTATGTTCGCATCGTGCTCCGGCACCTGTGGGGGGAACAAGGGTCTCGCGTCCTGATGACGGCGCGTTGATCAGCGACCCCGATCGCGCCCTTTTCTCAGTCAGGCTCGCCCGCGCTTGAGCTTGAGCATCCTGGATACCCCAGGCTGGTCACGCGGACGGCTTGCCCTGCTGGGCCACCGCGTTCGTTTTTTCGCTGCCCTGGAGCATCTTGCGGATGGATACCAGGGCCCGGTCGATGAATGGGTGCTTGGGCTTGGGTATCACCTTGGCCCGTCCGGCCAGGATTTCCTGGGCGAGGTCCCTCAGGCTCTTGACCTCCGCCTGCATACCCGCCCGGTCGACGAACATGCAGGTTGAGGTCAGGGGGCTCATCCAGGACAACTTGATGCGTCGCGCCGGAACCCCGGGCGTGCTCGTGAACTCGAACCAGGTGCCGAATCGCATACGGCGCAGGCGCTCCACCATCTGACGCTCGGGCTCCGTCAGGTCCTCATCCAAGGTCGCGGTCGTGATCTGGGGGACCGGCGTACCCGCCGCGAAGGCGAAGCCCTCACGGGGCGCGGTATCTGACTGCCCCGTGGTCTGGACCTTCCAGTCCTTGGGAGAGTCCAACAGGGCCAAAAGGGCGGCCACGTTGGCGCTGCTGAAGCGACCCAGGCGCTGCGAGGTGGTGGCGATGTCGTCCCGTAGCTTGGATAAGGTCGCCAGGCGTGCGTTTCGAGCCTGGGTCGTGGCTTCCGGGTCGAATAGGGCGACCAGTTGCTCCATCACCGCCGCTGCCCGCCGCCAGGCACTGCCCTGGTCCTGCTCTGGGTCGCGCAGCAGGATGAAGGTCAGATGGTCCAGCCAGGTCTGGGAAAGGAAGGCCCCCACGGGTTGGGGCACCGGATGGCGGCTGACCAGAGTCTGGATCTCGCGGGCCGCCCGCTGTTTCGCCAGGGCGAGCTTCTCGCGCCCTCGGGCGGCCTCCTGGGTCCGTTGCTCCGTGCTATCACTGCGGCGTTGCTGCTCGCGCATCTTCTCCTCGAAGTAGGCGAGCAGCTCGTCGAACAGACCCACGTTGTCGGTGAACTCCTGGAGCACCCGGTCCACCACCTGCTGCATGACTGGGAACATACCCCGGCTCGGGTTGCCTTCCTCTACCCACTGACTGCCCGCCTCCACCATCTGATCGAGGAGCTGGCGGGCGGGATGGCGGCTGTCCACCAGCAACCGCCGATCGATCAGGGCGACCTTGAGATAGGGGGTGTGAAGGTGGCTGAGCAAGGCCTTGGCGACGTTGGGGAGGACCGGGTCGTTCAGCATGTACTCGAACAACATGCCGATCAGGTCGATTAGGTCGGCGTCCACCGGGGACAGCTTGTCCCGGTCGACGGTGCTCAGGATCTGCTCGCGCTCGCGGCTCAGGGCGTCCTTGACGCGCTCCAGGAAGGCGGTATCCACCTCAATGTTGGGGAACTGTATCGCCTCCGCGACCGCGGTCGACACGGCCTGCGGCGTTCGCTGGCTCTGCAGGCTGGAGATCGCGGACAGGAGCTCCCGACTCTGGAGCGCGGCTTCCTCCGATGTAGGCGCTGGAGCGGCGGCTCGATGCTCGCCGCGCGTCCTGGCCTGACCCGGACGGCGGTTGGCCATGAGCTCCAGGATGGCGTCGAACAGCTCCGCCCCCAGGGACTGGGGCTCGGCAGAGTCGCCGCCGGGCGGCTGAGGCTGCGCATCTGTTGGCGCCCCTGTTGGCGCTCCTCGGTGCCCCTCTTTGGTCCCCCTGGGACCTTTTGGGGCCGAGGTTCCCGATTGGCTGCCCGGCTGACCACGGTTCTGACTCACCGGGACCGGCTTGAGTCCGGGAAGGATACCGGCGTCGACTAGGAGGGCGTTGTACTCGTCGTAGGTCACCTTGACGGGTTTAAGGACGAACTTGTCGAATAGGGCATAGAGGATGACCTTGACGCGAACCTCGACGTCCAGCCCCTCGAGGGATCGCCGATAGGAGCGCACCAGATGGCTGGGGCCTCCGGGGATCTCGGCGTCCTTGAGCTTGTGGCCCCCTGTGATGGCCCCGAGGCGCAGGCTGAGTGCGTAGAGCTGGGGGAAGCAGTCCGCATTGGCACGCAGGATCAGGTTCTCGGCGGCGACCGACTCTTCCATGTCGTCGCGCTCCACCAGGGCCAGCTCCATGCCCTGCAGGCCTGCTTGCTCGGAGGGGTCGAGGACCCCTCGGCCGCCGCCGGCGAGCCCATCGAAGCCCTGATTCATCTCCTGGCGGAAGATGTGCTCGATATCGCTGCGGCGGCGGTTGAGCTGGCCCATGGCCTCGAAGAAGCGACTCTGGACGGCATTGCTCTCGGCGCGCTCGGCAAACTCGAGCAGCGCGGTTCCAGCGTTCTGGAACAGCTCTGCGAGCCTCTTGTCGCAGTAGGCGAGCATTTTGTCGCGACACTGCTCGACGATGGCGCCGTAGCGACGTCGAGCGGCCGCGCCGCCGATTGGGGGGTTGGACATGGAGGCGCCGCTAGCCTTAGGCTGGTGATATCAGGGGGTTTGGGGGCGCCCGCACGATTTCGCCCTCCCTTTCAGTCCTCACCGATGACGCGCTCGTCCCGCGGGGTGGACAGGAGCTTCTCGGCCTCTGCCATCTGTTTGGCGAAGATCAGCCGGTACTCGACACCCGGCTCCGCGTCCTGGCGGCGAGCCCGCACCTCGGCGCGAGCCGCCTGGTATTTCTCCAGCGTCAGGATATGGGTTAGCTCCCGGGGGGGTGTGATCTTGTAGACAAAATAGGGCATGGGATCGGATCCATGGAGCCGGTGCTCCGAACGCGGCGACAAGGGACCGGGCGAGCGGCATCGCCGCCCCGCCACGAGGCCTCGAGTTTATCCCAAACCGTGCTCTTGGGTTAACAACGCGGTCGCGCTCTTTGGTCGAGGGGCTCAGCCGGCCTCCGCTCCATCCACTCTCGAATGCCGGGCGATTGCCCAGTGCACATGCTCGCGTACCAGACTATCGGGATGGCTCGCGCGGGCGCTGAGAGCCTGCCGCACCGCCGGGCTATCGGACCCGTTCCCAAGGGCGACCGCCAGGTTGCGCAGCCAGGCCCGATGGCCGATGCGGCGTATTGCGGTGCCCTCGGAGCGTTCGAAAAAGGTGGTCTCGTCCCAGGCGAAGAGCTCGACCAGGGTGGCCGAGTCGAGACCGGCTCGGGGCAAGAAGGCCGACTCCTGGGTGAGCCGGGCGAAGCGGTTCCAGGGACAGACCAGCTGGCAGTCGTCGCAGCCGTAGATGCGGTTCCCGATCAGGGGCCGCAGGTGCTCGGGGATGCTGCCCCGATGCTCGATGGTGAGATAGGAGATGCAGAGCCGGGCGTCCAACTCGTAGGGGGCCACGATGGCCCCGGTGGGACAGACGTCCAGGCAGGCGCGGCAGCGGCCGCAGTGGTCCTGCGCTGGCTGGTCCACGGGGAGGTTGAGGTCGGTGTAGATCTCCCCGAGGAAAAACCAGGAACCGACATGGCGGTCGATGAGATTGGTGTGCTTGCCGATCCACCCCAGCCCGGCCTTCTGGGCCAGGGGTTTTTCCAGGACCGGGGCCGAGTCCACGAAGACCCGGTGGCCGAAGGGCCCGACCTTGGCACTGATCCGATCGGCGAGCCGTTGCAGCCGGCGGCGCAGCACCTTGTGATAGTCGCCGCCCAGGGCATAGCGGGAGACGAAGGCGCGGGCAGGATCGGTCAGCGCCTGCTCCAACGCGGCCTGGGGCTCCGGCAGGTAGTCCATGCGCACCGAGATCACAGTCAGGGTGCCGGGAATGAGCTCTGCCGGCCGGGAGCGCCGGGTCCCGTGACGGGCCATGTACTCCATGTTCCCGTGGCGGCCAGCGGCGAGCCAGGAGAGCAGCCGCGCCTCTGCGCCGCCAAGGTCGGTGTCGGTGATACCCACCTGCTGGAATCCAAGCTCCGCCCCCCAAGCCTTGATGGAGCGGGCAAGATCGGCGAGCACGGGCTGCGGTATGGCCCCTTCGGACAGCGCCGCGGGGGGGGGCGGCGCCCGCTCGCAGATCTGGGTTGTACCTTCGAGGCTGGTAGACCTTTTCTCTCGCTGCGGGGTCATGGTCGTGGCCTCACAGCGACCTGGCCTCGGCGCCCTCCGAAGCCGCCGGCGCCTTGACTCCCGCCGTTGAGGCAACTCGGCCCAGGGCCCCGAAGCGGAGATAGAGGGCGGGCACCACGACCATGTTCAAGACGGTAGAGGACAGGAGTCCCCATAGGATGACGATGGCCATGGGGGTCTGGATCTCGCTTCCGGGCTCCCCGCCTGCCAGCGCCAGGGGGACCAGGGCGAGCCCGGCCGCCAAGGCGGTCATGAGGATGGGTGCCAGGCGCTCCAGGGCCCCGCGGTGAACCGCCTCGCGGAAGTCGGTCACGCCCTCTTGCTCCACCAGGTGACGGATGTGCGCGATGAGCATCACGCCGTTGCGGGTGGCGATGCCGAACAGGGTGATGAACCCGACCAGGGAGGCGATCGAGACGACCCCGCCGGCGGCGAAGACCCCGGCCACGCCGCCGATCAGCGCCAGCGGCAGGTTGAGCATCACCAGGGCCGCGTCGCGTCCGGACCGGAAGGCGACATAGAGCATCAAAAAGATCCCGACCACCACGCCCGCCCCCAGGATCAGGAGGGTCCGGGTCGCCTGCTCGGCGCTCTCGAACTGGCCACCGTACTCCACCCGGTATCCGCGCGGCAGGTCAATGCTGTCCGCGACGGCCGCGCGGATGTCGTCCACCACGGAGCGCAGGTCCCGCCCGGCCACATTGGCGGATACGACGATCTTACGCTGGACGTGCTCCCGGCTGACGGTGTTCGGCCCCCGGTCGCGGCGCACCTCGGCGAGTGCGTGCAGCGGCAGGCGTGCCCCCGAGGCCGTGGTCACCAGGGTCTCGCGCACCGCCTCAATGTTCTCGCGGGCCCCGTCCGGATAGCGCAGGACCAGGTCGAAGCTGGTCTGTCCCTCCAGCACCTTGGACAGGACCCGCCCATAGAAGGCCGTCTCGATGCTGCCGGCGACATCGCGCACCCGCAGCCCGTGGCGGGCGATGGCATCGCGCCGGATCGAGACGGTGACAAAGGGGATGTCCGCCTGCTGCTCGACCATGAGGTCCGCGACCCCGGGGATCTCGGCCATCTGGGACTCGATCGCCTTGGCGATGCGGCGCAGCTCATACAGATCGTCGCCGAAGACCTTCACCGCGATGCTCGCCCTGGTGCCCGAGAGCATATGATCCACCCGGTGGGAGATGGGCTGGCCGATGGTGACCGACATGCCGGGGACCCGTGCCAGGCGCTCGCGCAGCTCAGCGAGCACCGCCTCCATTGAGCGACCACCGCCCTGTCCCTTGAGGTCCAGGGTCACCTCGATCTCGGTGCCGTTCACCTCCTGGCTGTGCTCGGCGAGCTCCGAGCGGCCGGTGCGCCGCGCGGTCCCCACCACCTCCGGCTGCTCCAGCAGGGCCTCCTCGAGCTGCCCCGCCAGCGCATCCGACTGCTCCAACGAGGTCCCGGGTGGGGTATTGGCCAGGATGGTGAGGCTGCCCTCGTTGAAGGGGGGCAGGAAGGTCTGGCCCGCCTGGCTCAGGGCGGCGAGCGCCACCGCCAACAACATTAGGGAGACGGCCGCCACCGGGCGCCAATGGGACAGGGTGCCCTCCAGCAGGGGGGCGTAGAGGCACTTGAGCAGCCCCACCAACCTGGGTTCCCGCCCTGTGCGCACCACCCGCGTGCGGGGCAGCAGGTAATAGCAGAGCACGGGCGTCACGGTGATGGCGACCACCAGGGAGGCGGCCAGTGCCACCACGTAGGCGAGACCCAGGGGCTCCAGGAGTCGGCCCTCGACCCCGGAGAGAAAGAACAACGGCAGGAACACCAGGATGATGATCAGGGTGGCGAAGACGATGGACGACTGGATCTCGTGGGTGGCATCGAACACCACCCGGAGAGTCCCTTGCCGCTCATGCGGCGGGCGTGCCCCCTCTTCCCGGAGGCGGCGGGCGATGTTCTCCACGTCGATGATGGCATCGTCCACCAGGGCGCCGACGGCGATCGCCATCCCGCCCAGGGTCATGGTGTTGATGCTGGCCCCCAGGGCTTCCAGGACGAGCACGGCCGCCAGCAGCGACAGGGGGATGGCCAGCACCGTGATGGCGGTGGCGGAGAGGCTCCACAGGAAGGCGAATACGATGACCACCACCAGGAGGGCGCCGTCACGCAAGGCGGCCTCCACGTTGGCCACCGCGAGTTGGATGAAATCCGCCTGCCGGAAGAGCCTGGTCTCGATCACCATTCCCGCCGGCAGGCTGGCCTGGAGCTCCGCCAAGACCGCGTCCAGTCGCTCGGTGAGGGCCAGGGTATTGGCCCCGGGCTGCTTCTGGATGGCGAGCACCACCGCCGGATACCCCTTTGCGGACGCCGTGCCGCGTTTGATGGCCGGGCCGATGCGGACCTCCGCGAGGTCGGCGATGCGCACCGGCACACCGTCACGCAGGTCGACGACGGCCCCGGCGATGTCGTCCGGGCTGTGCACCCGACCCAGACCGTAGATCAGATACTCCTGATCGTTCTCCACCAAGAAGCCCGCAGAGGTGTTCTCGTTGGTCTCTGTCAGGGCGGCGCTGACCTGATCGAGACCGATGCGGTAATCGGCGAGCTTCACCGGGTCGACCAGCACCTGGTACTGGCGTGTCTCGCCGCCCGTGGTGACCACCTGAGCCACGCCGGGAACGGCCAGCAGCTGCCGGCGCAGGCCCCAGTCGGCGGCGGTCTTGAGGGTCATGAGGTCGTGCCCGGAGCCTTCCGCCGCACGCAGGGCGATGAACATCACCTCGCCCATGATGGAAGCCACCGGGGCCAGCGCCGGCGCCGGGATCTCCGGCGGCAGGGAGGCGCGGGCGATCTGGAGCTTCTCGGCCACGATCTGGCGAGCCTGGTAGATGTCGGTCCCCCAGTCGAACTCAGCCCAGACGAGGGCCGAGCCGATGCCCGTGGAGGAGCGGATGCGCCGCACCCCGGAGGACCCATTGAGCGCCGCCTCGATGGGGATGGTGACCAGGGTCTCCATCTCGGTGGGGGCGAGCCCCGGGGCCTCGGCCAGCACCGTGACCGTGGGGGCGGTGAGGTCTGGAAAGACGTCCACCGGCATCTCCAGGGCACGGTGGATCCCGTAACCCAGGAGCAGCAGGGCGGCGGTGAGCACGAAGAGTCGGTCTTTCAGGGACCAGCGGATGAGGGCGGCGATCATGGCGGGCCCTCAGTGTGCGTGCCCGTGCCCGGCCTCGGCGGGGGCACCGGCGGCGAGGTGGACCAGGTAGGCGCCGCGGCTCACCACTCGTTCCCCCGGGCTCAGCCCGTCCTCGATGGCGACGTACTCGCCATCGCGTAGCCCGGCGCGCACCAGCCGCCGTTCGAAGCGCTCGCCACCCGTCTGCACATAGACCACGTCGGCCCCGGCATCGTTGACCAGGGCGCCGGCCGGGACGACCAGGGCATCCTGCTTCTCACCGGTGAAGACGCGGGCGGTCACGGACTGGCCGATCCGCAACCTGGAGTCCGGCCGGGGAAACTCGAAGATCACCGGCACGGTGCGGCTCTCCGGGTCCACCAAGGCCCCGAAGGCCACTAGGCGGGCACCGTTTTGGGTGGAGACCTCGAACGCCGACTCGAATCCCTGTGCTCTGAACCAGGCACCCTGGGGCTGGCGGATCTGCCCGATGTCCGCCTCGGCGACCCGGGCCTCGAGCCACAACCGCTCCGCGTCCACGAGGTGGAAGAGGCGGTCGCCTTCTTCGACGAACCCGCCCGGGGCGACCTCGACGCGGGCAACCACCCCGCTGATCGGTGCCCGGATCGGCACCCCTGCGG
>JBGSUY010000841.1:0-1504 GCA_041753195.1 Chromatiaceae bacterium | reverse complement strand
CGACCCCGGCGAAGCGCTCGGTGCTGATCCGCGGCAAGGCCGCGAGGGCCGCGCCGTCATAGCCCAGGAAGTCGCGGGCATAGTCGGGCCCGCGGTGGAAGTGATAGTAGCCTTGGGGCTCGCGCGCCACGCGCTCGTAGGTGGCGACGACCTGGCTGCGCAGGTAGCTGGTATCGAAGTTGGCGGGTGCTGTGGTGGCCATGATGGGTCTCCTTGGATGGGTGTTGGGGGTCAATGGAGGATCGGCTGCAGAGCCTCGCCGATGCGTGCCATCTGCTCGCCGGTGGTCAGCTCCGCCAGCAGGGCGGCGAAGCGCGGCTCCTTCACGCCCGAGACGATGTACTGCCAGCGGTAGGCCTTGAGCAGGACGGTCTTGACCTGTTGCTGCTCCTGCGCGCTCAAGGGTCGGCCGACGGTGGCGATGAAGTAGTCGGCATCGGCACCGGACTGGAGCTGCAGGATCCCGTCGACGGCACCGACAAGGGCGATCAGGTCATCCACCGCCTGGTCGCGCTCCTGCGCGCTCAGTTTGGCGTGCTCGCGCACCCATTCCAGCTCGTCGAGGATGGCGTGCTGGGACTCCTCCCGCCAGTGATAGAGAAAGACGTCGCGGAACAGCTCGGAGAGCTCCGGATCTGGGGCGATGCTCTGGCGATAGTGGGCCTGGGTGAAAAGCTCGATGTGGCAGGTGAGGGCCAGCACCGCCCAGGTGGACTTTGAGAGCACAGCCTCGGCGACCACGTCCGGCTGGGGAAGGAAGCGGTAGCCGGCGGGCATCTGCTCGCCGATCATGCGCTCCACCCGCCGGAACATCTCCTGGTGCTTGAGCTCCTCATCGCTGAAGCGCACCAGGGCCTCCAGGGCGGTCTGGTCGCCGAGCCAATGGTCGCGGCTCAGCTCCAACACCTTGGCGTTGATGAAGCGCTCCACCAGACCGAAGATGTTGGCGTAGCTGCGGCCCTGGACCTGGCCGAGATAGCGCCGCTCCTCGCCGCTCAGGAACTCCAACTCCTGGGTCAGGGAGAGCCCGTCCGGGAGGAACTTCTTCGTGAAGTCGAAGCGCCGGCCGCGGATCAGGTCGCGCTCGATGTCCCAGCGGATGCGCTTGGATACCTCGACGCACTTGGCGTAGCGCTGGGTGTCGATGTTGTAGCTTGGCTGCTGCATGGTGTCTCTCCGCTCTTCGATAGGGATTAAAGGGATCTGGGTCTCCGCCCGGCTGGGCCTGATGGCTCCCACGCCGTGCTTGGGGAGAAGACTAGGAGGCCGACGTAACGGGCGGATTTCTGCGCCGAGGCGCTTTGTTATCCGACTGTTTCTGCACGGTTGCGGGGCGGCGAGGCTGGGCGCGGCGACACCAACGGGGCGCGGACCATCCATGGTCAAGGGCCATGGACAAGGCTCCGCGACGCGGCTTCGCAATGGGAGCCCCGGCGGCCTGGCCCCGGGGCAAGGGGACCACCGGGATGCTGGGCGCTAGCGGCCCTGTGCGGCGGGTAGCAGC
>JBGSUY010000840.1:0-2117 GCA_041753195.1 Chromatiaceae bacterium | reverse complement strand
GCCGGGGCTCGCTCGACTCGTCCGCCGGCCGGCCGGACGCCGCCACCGCATCGCCCATGGCCTTGACGCTGCTGAGATACACGAGGCGGGAGACCCCACTCTCGGCCACCAGCGCCGTCAGATTGCGGGTACCCAAGGCGGTCACGGGCCAATGGGCCGGCGCCTCATAGATGTCGGGTTCCGTCGGACCGGGCGAATAGCTCGCCAGATGGAACACCGCCTCGATCCCGTCGAGCAGACCATCGAGGGTTTCGGGGTTGGTCAGGTCCCCCCGGCGGCAGTCGATCGGGGCATCCGGCCAGAGGCTCCGGGCCCGCTCCGGGGTCCGGGTCAGGATCGAGACCCGGGCACCCTCCCGGAGCAGGGCCGCCACCAGGCGCCGGCCCACCTTGCCTGTGGCGCCGGTCACTAGGACCGGGAGCTCAGCGAGCCCAGCCATCAGTGGCTCTCGTTGGCCGTAATCGGTCGCAGCGCGGAGCGCCCCTCCCACAAACACCCTCCCCTGGTGGGAGGCCGGCTCCGCGGGGCGACCTCAACGCCCGAACCCCAAGCGGCGCCCGACCAGGCGGAGCCCATTCACTCCCGCCGAGATGCCGAGGTGCCCCCAGATCCCCGCCAGCACCAAGAGGCTGAATGGCAGCGGATAGTCCCGGAACTGGAACTTACGGAAGAAGCGGGCCATGCCGCGATGCTTGTGCCACTCGACCCGCAGGGGCCGGCTGGTGCTGCAGGCCCCCTTGTGGTGGACCACCTCGGCATCCGGCACCAGATAGATGCCCCAGCCGGCGCGGGCGAAACGCACGAACCAGTCCAGGTCCTCGCAGTGGAGGAAGTAACCCTCGTCCAGAGGGCCGACCTCGCCTAGGGCCGCCCGGCGCACCAGCATGAAGGAGCCGGAGATCGCCTCGACCTGGACCGGTCGATCCGGCACGGGCTGGTCCGTGAGGTTGAGCCGGCGGCCCTGGGTCAGCCGCGGCCAGAGCCGGTCCAGATGGAGCACTCGCACCAGCCCGATCCACGGGTCCGGGATGACCCGCCGGCTCGCCACCTGCTCGCTGCCGTCCGGATCGCGAATGATGCAGCCCGCCATGCCGGCGCCCGGGTTGGACTCCATGAACGCCAGCATCCGGGCCAGGGTTTCCGGCCCCACGATGCAATCGGGATTGAGGAACAGCAGGTAGGGGGCGGCGGCCCTGCACAGCATCCGATTGTTGCCGGCGGCGAAACCAAGGTTCTCGCCGTTCTCCACCAGGGTGAGCCGAGGGTCGGCCCCGAAGCGGGCTCGGACCGGGCGGAGGCTCCCGTCCGTGGAGCCGTTGTCGCTCACCAGCACCTGGGACCGGACGGGCGAGGCCAGGACCGCACCCACGCACTCGGCGAGCAGGTCCCCGGCATTGAAGTTGACGATGATGACGCTCAGCTCCGGCGCCGCGACAGCGGTCGGCGACGGCTCGTCGCACCCGTCCGGCGCCGGGCCCCCGCCGGACTCAATCACCCACCAACTCCTGGATGGCCCGGCGGGCCGCCTCGAAGCTGAAGTGGGTCTCCATGACCGCGAGCCCGGCAGCGGAGAGCCGCTCCCAGAGTGCCTGGTCTCGGTAGAGACGCACGACGGCGGCGGCGAAATTGGCCGCGTCGTCCGCGATCAGGGCCGATTCGCCGTCCACCAGGTGCATCCCTTCGGCCGCCTGGGTGGTAACGACCACGGGCAAACCACAGGCCAGGCTTTGGTTGACCTTGCCCTTGACCCCGGCCCCATAGCGCAGGGGTGCCACCGAAAGCCGGCAGCCATTGAAGAAGGGCGCCACGTCCGGGACATGGCCGTGCAGGGTCAGCCCGGGTCCGGCGAGGAGACGGATGTCCGCGGGCGGCTCCGCCCCGATGACGTGGCAGTGCAGCTCCGGCAGCTCCGCCCACACCAGGGGCAGGATCTCGCGGGCGAGCCAACGCACCGCATCGGCGTTGGGCGGGTGGGCGAAGGCGCCGATGAAGAGGATGTCGCGCCGGTCCTCGAAGGGGGCGGCGCTGCCGTAGATGCGGTGGATGTTCGAGACCAGGTGCAGCCGCGCCTCGGGGCGCTCCGCCTGGAGGAGTCGAAGCTCCGCCTCGCTGACCAC
>JBGSUY010000839.1:0-1836 GCA_041753195.1 Chromatiaceae bacterium | reverse complement strand
GCTGCTGCATGGGCGCGAGGTCCCGGCCCGGCTGAGACGGGGGCCGGATGGGGAGCGCCGGCTCACCAACCTGCTGCATCTGGCGGAGCTGGCCCAGGCCGCCTCCCGGGAGCACTCGGGCCCCGAGGGCCTGGAGCGCTGGCTCGCGGACCGGCGATCCAACCCCAAGGACGGTGGGGACGTCGCCTTGCTGCGCCTGGAGAGCGACGAGAACCTGGTCCAGGTGGTTACCTACCACAAGAGTAAGGGGCTCGAATACCCCGTCGTCTTCCTGCCGGTTCCATGGTCGTCAGGCCCGAAACTGGACCCCAAGGCCCCCGTCAGCTTCCACGACAGGGAGACCCTGGCCCCGCGCCTGGATCTGGGCTCCCCCCAACACGCCGCCCATCGGGACCTTTGGGTGGAGGAGGACCTGGCGGAGCGCCTGCGTCTCTTCTACGTGGCGCTGACCCGGGCCAAGCAGGGGTGCGTCATCCATTGGGGTGCGGTCAACGGGGCGGAGGGCTCCGCCGCGGCCTACCTGCTGCACCAGGGACCGGATCGGACCCCGGCGGCCCAACGGATGAAGGACCTCGAAGAGAACGACCTGCGGGAGGAGTTGGAAGCCCTGGCGCGGCTCGCCCCCAGCTGCATCCAGGTGGAGGACCTGGAGTCCGCCGACACCGAGTTACTGGTCGAGGAGAGGGCGGAACCACCGAATCTGCAAGCGGCGGTCTTCCGGGGCCGCTTCCCGGACGCGTGGCGCCTCCTCAGCTTCTCCCTCCTGGCCGGCGGTCGGGAGGCCGAGCGGCCCGACTACGATGGCCTTGACACCCGGGCCGAACCCCCGCCCGGGGGCCTCGGCGCTCTCGAGGAAGACACCGCCAATGACGCGGCCCAGACTCCGGCGGCACCGATCGATCCCATCTTCCGCTTCCCCCGGGGGATCCAGGCCGGCCATTGCCTGCACGATCTCTTCGAGCACCTGGACTTCCGCACGGCCGAGGGCCCGGAGCTGCATTGGGCCGCCGAGACCGCCCTCGCCCGCCATGGAATCGAGCCCCATTGGACGGACACCCTGGTGGAGCTGGCCGGCCGGGTGCTGGACACTCCCCTCACGCGCGAGGGCTTGCGCCTGCGGGGCCTCGGCCCCGAGGATCGGCGAAACGAGCTGGAATTCCATTTCGCCCTGGACGGCTTCGACCCGCCGGCCCTCATGACCCTGCTGCGGGACCACGGCGTGCCAGCGGCGGTTGGGCTACCCAGCGAACGACTGGCCGGCCTCATGAAGGGATTCGTGGACCTGGTGCTCCGGGTCGACGGGCGCTTCTACATCCTGGACTACAAATCGAACCACCTGGGAGACCGGCTGGACGACTATGGCCCAGAGGCTCTGGCCCGCGCCATGGCGGAGCACCACTACCACCTGCAGTATCTGATCTACACCCTGGCCCTGCACCGCTATCTGGGCCTGCGGCTGCCGGGCTACGACTACGAGCGGCATATGGGCGGGTCCCTCTATCTCTTCCTGCGCGGCATACGTCCGGCCCTGGGCCCCGATCGCGGGATCTACCGCGCCCGGCCGAGCCTGGGACTGATCCAGGACCTGGACCGCGTCTTCGGCGGGCAAGATCGGAGGCTCGCATGAGCACAGACGGGTCCCCGATCTCCAATGCCGACCGATCCGATCCGACAGAGCCGGCCAGCCCGCCACACCCCGATCCTGCCGCCACTGGTGGGGGCAGGATCGGCCTGGCACCCCTGCGACAGGCAGCCATGGCCGGCCACCTGCGGCAACTGGATCTCCAGTTCGCCCGTTGGCTCGGCGAGGTCGCCGGCGATCCGACCCCCGGACGC
>JBGSUY010000838.1:0-3000 GCA_041753195.1 Chromatiaceae bacterium | reverse complement strand
CGACCCCGGCGGACGCCTGCGGAAACCTGGCTGCCGCCCGCTCCGCACTTGTGGGGATGATCGACGAGCCCGACGCCACCAAGCTCGATGGCTACGTTGAGACCATCCAAGGGGCGAGCGCCGCCCTGGATGCGAACCTGGCCGCGATGTCAGGCGGACCCGACGCCGCCAAGGCGGATGCATTCAAGCCGGTGTGGGAGGCCTTCAAGGAGACGCGCGAGAGCGAGATCATCCCGGCCGTGAAGGCTGGGGACCAGGCCAAGGCGAAAGAGATCGCCACCGGCGTCCAGGCCGGGCGCATGAAGGAAATGAAGGCGGCCATGGGCTGTCAGTAGGCACCTGGGAGCTTCGGACCCGGCCCCCACGCCGGGTCCCACCGAGCCCGCTCTAGCCGGTCCACGCCCGTTTTTTTAGTCACAAGGGTAAGCGCGGCCTCCGACCAGGTCGGCGATCCTCGCCACTCTCTACTCGCTACTCACCACTATCCCACCATGCACGTCGTCCAAGCCGCCACCAGCCTCCGCCCCGACGCCCAAGCCCAGGGTGAAGGGATCCACTACCTGCCCCAGGGCAACGAGGTGGCGCTCTTCGAGCACGCCTACCGCAACCGCCTGCCCGTGATGATCAAAGGCCCTACCGGCTGCGGAAAGACCCGGCTGGTGCGCGCCATGGCGCAGCGCCTGGGTCGGCCCCTCTACACCGTGGCCTGCCACGACGACCTAACGGCCGCCGACCTGGTGGGCCGCCACCTGATCGGCGACTCTGGCACCTTTTGGTCCGACGGCCCCCTGACCCGGTCGGTGCGGGAGGGGGCCATCTGCTACCTGGACGAGGTGGTGGAGGCGCGCAAGGACACCACCGTGGTCCTGCACCCCCTCACCGATGACCGTCGCATCCTGATCCTGGAACGCACCGGCGAGACCCTGGAGGCGCCCCCGGACTTCATGCTGGTGGTCTCCTACAACCCGAACTACCAGAATCTGCTGAAGGGCATGAAGCCCAGCACCCGGCAGCGCTTCGTGGCATTGAGCCTCGGCTTCCCAAGACCCGAGCTGGAGGTCCGCATCCTGATGCAGGAGACCGGCGTGGACGCGACCCTGGCCCAACGCCTGGTGCGCCTCGCCGGGGCCTTGCGGGCGCTGAAGGACCACGACCTCGATGAGGGGGCCTCCACCCGGCTCGTTGTCTACGCCGCCACCCTGATCCAGAGCGGTCTGCCCCCCCTGGAGGCCTGTCACGCCGCCCTGGTGGAGCCGCTGACCGACGACGCCGAGACCATCACCGCCCTGCGGGAGGTCATCGATGCCAGCCTCGGCTGACCCTCGCGTCCCTGCCGATTCGGGCTTCGACTCCCCTCCCCTCCCGGTCGAGGAGCCGCCGCCCGGCCAGGCCCTCGCGGTCCTTGCCGAAGCCCTGTACCTGGCCAACCTGCTGCTGCTTCCCGGTCTCGCCTTCGCCGCCCTGGCGTGGCTCTATTTGCGCCGCCATGGCGCGGCCCCGAGACTTGCCCAGGCGCACCTGAGCCAGGCGCTCTCCGCAAGCCTCTGGGCGGGGGTGCTGCTGGTGCTGGTCAACCTGGCCATCATCCTGTTCGGTGGCTACCGGGGTGTGCATACCTGGGTCATCGTGATCCTCTACTTCACCTTCATCCATTCCACCCTGGTGATTCTGGGCATGGTGGGGCTCGCCAAGGCGATGTCCGGCCAGGGCTGGACCATGCCCCTCTTCGGGCGTTTCCCCTTCATCGCCGCGGCGAGCCCCGGGGCGGCCTGATGCGTACGCCCCTGCAGCGCCGCCGCGCCGCCTTCCAGGTGGGGTTCTTCACCCTCTTCGTCCTAGCGCCGGTGCTCGACATCCTGCGCCTGGACCTGATCCAGGGGCACTTCATCCTACTGGGCTGGGACTGGACCCTGGGCCTCGACGGCTTCATCGCGGGCCAGGACGGAGCCGGCACCGCCGCCCTCAACCTGCTGGTACGGGGCTTCCTGCCCATCCTGCTCGTCGGGGGCGGACTCCTCTGGACCGCCTGGCGCTTCGGGCGGCTCTACTGCGGCTGGCTCTGCCCGCACTTCTCCGTGGTGGAGCTCATCAACGGCCTCATGCGCCGGGCCGGCGGCCGGCCCAGCCTGTGGGAGCGGCGGCCGCTGCCCGAGGAGCAGCCCGACGGTACACGCCTGGTCCCCAATCCCTGGTACTGGCTGCCCACCTTGATTGCGGTGCTGGGGTTCGCCTTCCTGTGGGCGCTGGTGCTGCTCACCTATCTGCTGCCACCAGTGGAGGTCTACGGCAACCTGATCCAGGGCACCCTCACCCGCAACCAGACCATTTTCTTGAGCGCCGCCACCCTGGCCCTGACCATCGAATTCCTGCTCGCCCGTCACTTCTTCTGCCGCTTCGGCTGCGCCGTCGGGCTCTTCCAGAGCCTGGCCTGGATGGCCAACGACCGGGCCATGGTGGTGGGCTTCGACACCCGCCGGGCCGCCGCCTGCCAGTCCTGCAACAACGCCTGCGACAACGCCTGCCCCATGCGGCTCAAGCCCCGCACCCTGAAGCGGCGCATGTTCACCTGCACCGAGTGCGCCGAGTGCATCAGCGCCTGCACCCAGGTCCAGACACGGGTCGGAGCAGCACCCGCGCCGCGACTAGGCAGTGCCCAGCCGGCGACTCTGCTCCGCTGGGTCGACGGCGAGGCCGCCCTGTCCGTGGTGACCGGCCGCCCGGCCAAGGTTGACACCGACGAGCCCCTCCCGGCACAAGTGCGCCTCGCCACTGGCGACTCGCTACTCGCCACTGAGCGCCACCAATGGAAGAGCAGGTCGGCGCACTCTGGCACCGTTTGATCACCCGGGTCAGCGAGCGCCGCTATCCCGCCGCGGCGGTCCACCTCACGGACATCGCCCAGACCCTCGGGATCTGCTTCCGCGCCTTGGGTGGCGACGGCGGCCTGGAGGTCCGGGCCGCCGATGCGACCGCTCACGGGGCCCGGCGCAAACTGCTCGC
>JBGSUY010000837.1:0-3436 GCA_041753195.1 Chromatiaceae bacterium | reverse complement strand
CGCCAGCCTACTCGCCGCCATGAAGAACGCCGGCCGCTCCCTCGACGACAAGGACCTGGCCCGGGCCATGCGGGCCAGCGGCCTGGGTACCCCCGCCACGCGCGCCGAGATCATCGAGCGGCTGATCCGCAGCGGCTATGTGGAGCGCCAACGCAAGCAGATTCGATCCACCGGCAAGGGCCGGGCCTTGATCGCCGTGGTGGCGCAGCCGCTCAAGGAGCCGGCCCTCACCGCCCACTGGGAGCAGCGTTTGAAGGAGGTGGAGGAGGGAACTCGTCCCGTCGAGGACTTCGACCGGGGCATCCGCGACCTGGTGCTGGATCTGATCCCAAAGGTCTGGAGCGGCGCGGCCTTCACCCCCGCCCAGGCCGCCGCGGCGCGTTTGGGCGCCCCCGCGCGGCGCGGGAGGGGTCGTCCGGGTCAGAAGGCCCCGAGGTCTCAGAAGTCCTCCGATGCCGCAGGGCAATGGCAAGCCGGCCCCCGATCCAGCGGAGCCGAGGGCGTCGCCGCACCTGGACCCGTCGGCCTCCCCTGCCCTAAGTGCGGCCGGGGTCGTATCATCCAGGGGCAGCGCGGGTTCGGCTGCAGCCGCTACCGGGAGGGGTGCGACTTCGTGGTGTGGCGGGAGTTTGCCGGCAAGCGGCTCACGGAGCGCCAGATCGTGGACCTGATTCGGGTCGGGCGGACGCGACCCATCCAGGGATTCCGGGACGCGTCGGGTCAGCCCTTCGATGGTCGCCTGGTGCTCGGGCCCAGCTTCGAGACAACCATTCAGGCATCCGGTACCTCCGGGACTGGGGCCCCGGGGGACGCCGATTGATTCGCACTCCGGTGGGTCGGGCATGAGTGAGACCCTGACCTTTAAGGCCGCTGGAGAGGTCCGAGTCGGACTGAAGGCCGACCTACAGGGGCAACCGTCAGCGGGCGTGGACCCTGGTCATCGATTGATTCGAAGAGGAAGCGGGAGCGGTGATGCCGTGAATTACCTTTGGACTGACTCCGGCCTCGATGCCGATGAGATGCATCTGGTGGCCGGAGTGGACGAGGCCGGCCGCGGTCCCTTGGCCGGGCCCGTCTTTGCCGCCGCGGTGATCCTGGACCCGCGGCGACCGATCCTCGGTCTGGACGATTCCAAGCGCTTAAGCCCCGCCCGCCGCGAGGCCCTGGAGCCGGAGATCCAGGCTCGCGCGCTCGCCTGGGCCCTGGCATTTGCGAGCGCGGCGGAGATCGACGAGCTCAATATACTCCAGGCTAGCCTGCTTGCCATGCGCCGCGCCGTCGCCCTGCTCGACCCGCGTCCCCTGCATTGCCTGGTGGACGGCAACCGCTGCCCGGACTTCGGCTGCCCGGCCCAGGCGATCGTGGGGGGCGATGGACTCATCCCCGCCATCGGCGCCGCCTCCATCCTCGCCAAGGTGGCCCGTGACCGGCTCATGGAACGGTTGGAGTGCGAATACCCGGGCTATGGCTTCGCCCGCCACAAGGGCTACCCGACACGCGACCATCGGGAGGCCCTGAGCCGGCTGGGGCCCTGTGCCGAGCACCGCCGCACCTTCGCCCCGGTGCGGGCCCTGTTGGGGGAGACCCCCTGATGTGCCGGTTGCCCCTGTCACTGGCCGCCTGGGGCAGCGATGCCTTTGCCGAGATCCTCAAGGCCGAGTTGGGCGCTCTTGCCCCAGACACTGTGCCGCTGCACTGGATTGCCAGCAGCGGTTATCCACTGGATACCGAGCTATCAGTGATCCTGATCAACGCGCTGGAAGCGGAGGAGGCGATCGAGGTCCGGCTGGGCTGCTTCTTCGAGGAGATACTCCCGGGCTGCAGTTGCGGCGACGAGCCCGAGCCCCAGCCGGCCTACGGGGAGCTCATCCTGCAGATCGACAAGGCGACGGCGCTCGCCCGGTTCGCACCCATCGAGGGGCGGGTGTCCTAGATGGATCAGAACCCCCAGGAGGTCCTAGGCCGCGTCTTCGGCTACCCGAGCTTCCGGGGCGCCCAGCGGGAGGTCATCGATCAGGTGCTCCGGGGCGGCGATGCCCTGGTGCTGATGCCCACCGGCGGTGGCAAGTCGCTGTGCTACCAGATCCCGGCCCTGCTTCGCCCCGGCACCGGGGTGGTCATCTCACCCCTGATCGCTCTGATGCAGGACCAGGTGGACGCCCTGCGCCAGCTCGGTGTGCGGGCGGCCTTCCTCAACTCCTCTCTGTCCCCGGCGGACCAGTGGCAGGTGGAGCAGGCCTTGCTTGGGGGCGAGCTGGACCTCCTCTACGTGGCCCCGGAGCGGCTGCTGACCGAGCGCTTTCTGGCCCTTTTGGATCGGATCCCCATCGCACTCTTCGCCATCGACGAGGCCCACTGCGTCTCCCAATGGGGTCACGACTTCCGCCCCGAGTACTGCGAGCTCAATCGGCTCCACGAGCGCTGGCCGGCGATCCCGCGCATCGCGCTGACCGCCACGGCGGATGCCCCCACCCGGCGCGAGATCGTCGAGCGGCTGGGGCTCGGCGCGGCGGTCCAGTTCGTCGGCAACTTCGACCGACCCAACATCCGCTACCGGGTGGTCGAGAAGGACCAGCCGCGGCGCCAGCTCATGGGCTTGCTGCGCGAGGAGCATGCCGGCGACTCGGGCATCGTCTACTGTCTGTCGCGGCGCAAGGTGGATGAGACGGCCGAGTTTCTGCGAGGCCAGGGGCTCAAGGCCCTGGCCTACCACGCGGGTATGACCCCCGAGCAGCGCCGCGCCAACCAGGCGGAGTTCCTGCGGGGCGAGGGGGTGATCGTGGTGGCGACTATCGCCTTCGGCATGGGCATCGACAAGCCGGACGTGCGCTTTGTCGCCCACCTGGACCTGCCCAAGAGTCTGGAGGCCTACTACCAGGAGACCGGACGCGCCGGCCGCGACGGGCTCCCCGCCGACGCCTGGATGGCCTATGGGCTCGGCGACCTGGTGATGATGCGCCGCCTGATCGAGGATTCGCCGTCCGAGGAGCGCTTCAAGCGGGTGGACATGCACAAGCTCAATGCACTCCTCGGCTTCTGCGAGTCCACCCAGTGCCGCCGGCAGGTGCTGCTCGGCTATTTCAGCGAGACGCTTGCCGAGCCCTGCGGCAACTGCGACACCTGCCTGACGCCCGTGGAGAGCTGGGACGGCACCCTGGCGGCCCAGAAGGCCCTGTCCTGCATCTACCGCACCGAGCAGCGCTTCGGCGTCAACTATCTGATCGATGTCTTAAGGGGCTCGGACCAGGAGCGCATCCGCCGCTTCGGCCACGACCGCATCAGCACCTTCGGCATCGGCAAGGAGCTGACCGCCGACCAGTGGAAGTCGGTCTACCGCCAACTGGTGGCGGCCGGCCTGGCGGCGGTGGACCTGGAGGGTCACGGGGCACTCAGGCTCACCGAGCAGAGCCGCCCGGTGCTGCGCGGTGAGCGGCGG
>JBGSUY010000836.1:0-3514 GCA_041753195.1 Chromatiaceae bacterium | reverse complement strand
GCTGGCGGGCCAGGGCGGAGGCCTGCCCCGTCTCCAGGCTGGCGAGCCGACGATCCTGCTCCGCGAGCTCCCCGTCCAGGGTGCGCCAGCGCAGGGCCTTGAGCTCCAGGTCCAGGCGCCGCTCCTCGGCCTTCAACTCGGTATAGCGGGCGGCGGTGTCGGCCTGGCGCTCGAGATGCAGGAGCTGTTTACCTACCTCCTCGCGTAGGTCCTCCAGACGCTCCAAGTTCTCCCGGGTGGCGCGCATGCGCGACTCGGTCTCCTTGCGCCGTTCCTTGTACTTGGAGATGCCCGCCGCCTCTTCCAGGAAGAGGCGCAGGTCCTCGGGGCGTGCCTCGATGATGCGCGAGATCATCCCCTGCTCGATGATGGCGTAGGAGCGGGGACCGAGACCCGTGCCCAGGAACAGGTCCTGGATGTCCCGGCGACGGCAGCGGCTACCATTCAGGAAATACCCGGACTGGCCGTCCCGGGAGACCTGGCGCTTGACAGCGATCTGGTTGAAGCGGGCGTACTCGCCGCCGACGCTGCCGTCGCCGTTGTCGAAGACCAGCTCGATGCTCGCGAGGCCCACGGGCTTGCGCCCCGTGCTGCCGTTGAAGATGACGTCCGCCATGGACTCGCCCCGCAGCATCTTGGCGGAGCTCTCGCCCATCACCCAGCGCACGGCGTCTATGACATTGGACTTGCCGCAGCCGTTCGGCCCCACCACCCCGACCAGGTTGGAGGGGAGATGGACCGTGGTGGGGTCCACGAAGGACTTGAAACCGGCGAGCTTGATCTTCTCCAGACGCATCGCGGCACCCGGTTCGATGGCCGTTTAGGGGCGGCCGTACCCGACCCGCTTGGACAGAGCCGGCGGGGTCATCCTGGGGATCGGGGTCGAGGCCAGCGGGGAATGCGCCTTCAGCGGCGGGCGCTGGCGGCCTTAGGCGCGGGAATAGGCAGGTCCTCCTCGGTATCCTGGAAGGCCATATTGACCCGATCCCGAAGCTCCTTGCCCGGCTTGAAATGGGGGACGTACTTCCCGGCCAGTGCCACCGAGTCGCCGGTCTTGGGGTTGCGGCCGATCCTGGGGGGGCGGTAGTGCAGGGAGAAGCTGCCGAAACCGCGGATCTCGATGCGCTCGCCGGACGCCAGCGCGGTACTCATGCGATCGATGACCTTGCGCACGGCCTCTTCCACGTCCTTGTAGGGCAGATGGTCCTGCTCGGCGACAAGCAGCTCGATCAACTCGGATTTCGTCATGGTATCGATTCCTTGCAACGAGAACCGGGGGGTCCGGGACCCCCCGGCGGGTGACACCCGAGGTCGGCGACGTGACGGCGCTCCGGTCAGTCTCTTTGGGCCTCTTCCATCTGCTCCCGCAGCAGGTCGCCCAGAGTGGTGGCGCCGCCCGAATCGCGGGCGTAGCCCTTGATGGCCGCCTGCTCCTCGTCCTGATCCTTGGCCTTGATGGACAGGGAGATGGTGCGGTTCTTGCGGTCGACGCCCAGGAACTTGGCCTCCACCTCCTCCCCCACCTTAAGCACGGAGCGGGCGTCCTCTACCCGATCGCGGGAGACCTCGGAGGCACGCAGATACCCCTCGACCCCGTCGCCTAGGTTGATGGTCGCCCCCTTGGCGTCCACCTCGGTCACGCTGCCGGTGACGACGCTGCCCTTCTCATGGACGGCCACGAAGCTGGAGAAGGGGTCCCGGTCCAGCTGCTTGACCCCGAGTGAGATGCGCTCGCGCTCTGGGTCCACGGAAAGGACCACGGTCTCGAGGTCGTCGCCCTTCTTGTAGCGGCGGAGCGCTTGCTCGCCTGGCTCGTCCCAGGAGATGTCGGACAGGTGCACCAGGCCGTCGATGCCGCCGTCTAGCCCGATGAAGATGCCGAAGTCGGTGATCGACTTGATCTTGCCGGAGACGTGGTCGCCCTTTTTGTGGGTGACGCCGAACTCGTCCCAGGGGTTCATGGCGCACTGCTTGATGCCGAGTGAGATGCGGCGGCGCTCCTCGTCTATGTCCAGCACCATCACCTCCACCTCGTCGCCCAGGTTGACGATCTTGCTCGGATGGACATTCTTATTGGTCCAGTCCATCTCGGAGACGTGTACCAGGCCCTCGACCCCCTCCTCGATCTCCACGAAGCAGCCGTAGTCGGCGATGTTGGTGACCTTGCCGAAGACCCGGGTGTGCTCGGGGTAGCGGCGGGAGATGTTGACCCAGGGGTCCTCGCCCATCTGCTTGAGCCCCAGGGAGACACGCTGGCGGTCGCGGTCGAACTTCAAGACCTTGACCATGACCTCGTCGCCGATCTCCACCACCTCGGAGGGGTGCTTGACCCGGCGCCAGGCCATATCGGTGATGTGCAGCAGGCCGTCGATGCCGCCCAGATCCAGGAAGGCACCGTAGTCCGTCAGGTTCTTGACCACGCCCTTGACCTCCTGACCCTCCTCCAGGTTGGAGAGCAGGGCATCGCGCTCGGCGCTGTACTCCTCCTCCACGACCGCACGCCGGGACACCACCACGTTATTGCGCTTGCGGTCCAGCTTGATGACCTTGAACTCCTGCTCCTTACCTTCCAGGTAGGCCGTATCACGCACCGGCCGCACGTCCACCAGGGAGCCGGGGAGGAAGGCGCGGACGGTGCCGAGCTCCACCGTGAAGCCGCCCTTGACCTTGCCGTTGATCAGGCCCTTGACCGTATCACCGGCCTCGAAGGCCTTTTCCAGATAGTCCCAGGCGGCGAAGCGCTTGGCCTTCTCGCGGGACAGGCGGGTGACGCCGAAACCGTCCTCCACGGCATCGAGTGCCACGGCCACCTCGTCGCCGACCGCCACCTCCAGTTGGCCTTCGGGGCTCAGGAATTGGCTTTTGGGGATGACGCCCTCGGACTTGAGGCCGGCGTTGACGATCACGCTGTCATTGGTGATCTCCACCACGGTCCCGGTCACGATGGACCCGGTCTGGAGCTGGGTGGTACTCAGACTCTGTTCAAAAAGTTCAGCAAAGCTTTCGGTCATGGGAACTGTTATACCTGGATGGGGCGCAATCCCGACCCTTCCGGGTGCGGGTGGAGTTAGGTGAACACTGGGGCTGGCGCCTTCCGCGCCGGCCCCACCTTGTGAGGTCAGCCTCCCCCAAGGGCCCACGGGAGCCCGGGAGATGGAACCAATCCTCATAACACCAGGTCCGGGAAGACGCGCCTCACCTCTTCCAGGACCCGGTCGAGCACTTCATCGATGGAAAGCGTGGTGGAATCGATGACCACCGCATCGTCCGCCGGGCGCAGGGGTGCCACGGCGCGGTTGCGATCCCGCTCGTCCCGCCCACGGATGTCCGCGACGAGGGCCGGCAGATTAGCATCCAACCCCTTGCCTTTCAACTGTTTATATCTACGCCGGGCACGCTCCTCGAGGCTTGCGTCGAGAAAGACCTTGAGCTGCGCCCGGGGAAAGACCACGGTTCCCATGTCGCGGCCGTCCGCCACCAGCCCGGGAACCTGGCGGAAGGAAAGCTGCAGTTC
>JBGSUY010000835.1:0-8924 GCA_041753195.1 Chromatiaceae bacterium | reverse complement strand
GCCGCGCCCGGGCCGCCTCGGTAAGCCCCGCATCCCGCGCGCGAATCGAGAGCCGATACGTGGCCTCCGTGGAGCCGTGCAGGTCGTCCAGAAGCCGGGTCCGCAGCCTGCGAATGGTGCTGGACAGTGCCGACTTGGCCTCGGGGGTCATCGCCACAAGAGGTCCTCGCTCACAGGATGCGGACCCGGGCGCCGGCGGCGATCTGCTCCAGCAGGCGCTTGCGGATCTCCGCGAGCAGGCTGTCCACCTCGGCCTCGGTCGCGATCTCCCGGTTGCGCAGCGACAGGTCCACCTTGACGATGAGCGGACGCTCCCCTTCGCTCAGGATCTCGTCCAGGAGCTCGTTGGCGGTCTCCTCGGCCTGCTGCAAGGCGAGGACGAAGGGGGCGTCGAGGGCGGCCAGGATCGGTGCCACGGCCTCGGCCGTTGTGCTCGTCATCGCGAGCGCAAGTGGCCGAAGCACCTTATGGGACTGATCGGCGGTGAGGGTGGCGAACCCCTCGCGCGTCTTGACCCGGGCGCGGGCCTGCTCGGCGAGCCGCTCCTGCCCGGCAAGACGGCGCTCGCGCTCAACGATGTAGTCCTCGCGGATCTTGGCGAGGTCCGGTTCGAAGACGGCAATGTCCCGCCAGGGACGCTCGCCAGCCAAGCTAACCTCAAGGCGCTTGCAGGCGGCTTGCAGGTCGGTGTCGAGTGCGCCCACCTCACGCAGTTGCGCGGCCTGGTGGTCTCTCACGTTGGCGGCTGCAATGACCTGGGCCACCGCTGCACCGGTCAGCTCCGCCTCGTAGATGTTGATCAGCTCGATACCGTCGTTGAGGGCATCCAGGTGTCGCTTGACCTGCTGGACCGTAGGACGGGTCTGGCGGACCTGGCGGGTGCACTGCTCCAAAGCGTCTTGGAGGCGTTCCAGCGGCGGCGGCGTTGCCTTGGCGTCGGGGAGCCGGTTCAACTGCCCGAGCACACCCCTCAGCCGCTGGGCCTGACCGGGAAACTGGTTGGCCACCGCGTCGGCGATGGCGTCGTCCTCCCGGTTGACGTCCAACCCAAGGTGCTGCTTGAAGAATTTGCAGATGCGCGCGCGTGACTGATAGCCGATGTCGTCCGCGCCGGCCGGGAAGAAATTGGCGCGGCGGAAGCTGCGGTCCTTTTCGAAAAGGTCGCGAACACCGGCGTCGCGCACGGCGGTGATCTCGGAGGTGCCCTCGGGCTGGATGCGGACCTTGTTGGCCCTCAGGAGTCCTGCGACGCAGGCCTTGACCACATTGGGCGTGTAGCCGTAGGGCGGCTGACCGAAGTGCCCCAGCAGCGCGGCCCCGCCGAGCCCACCTTCGGTCTCGATGTACTCCTGCACGCGCTTGGGCACCAGGCCGCCACAGGTGGGCTCGTAGCGTCCGTGGTCCAGCTCCAGGATGCCGAGCTCCCCGGTCATGAGCTTGGGAGAGGGACCGGTCAGCTCCGCCTCCAGGAGCTGCATCAGCTCGCTGGGCAGCAGATCGGTGACGACGAAGTGGGGGTAGAGCTCGGGCAGGAGGCGGGTGCCGGCGGCCTCCAGGGTACTGGCGAAACCGCTGCCCAGGTCTCCGGGGGCGAGGCTTCGGCCGCGGAAGTAGATCCGGCCAGTCATCCAGGCCGTGGCAACCTGGCCTTGAACGTCTTTTTCCAGGTCCTCGACGCGGATCTCCTCCTGCTGCAACAGGAGCTTGCGGGCGGCGTTCAGGGATTCCTTGCGCGGCTTGAACTTGCTCACCATGCCGCGGGAGCGGGCCAGCTCCCGTGCCATGTCGGCTAGCGTCTCCGTATCGCCGCAGACCCAGACGATGCGCGTTTCGAGCGCCGACTCGGCGCTGCGCTTGACCCAGGCGCTCTCGGCTCGGTCCTCAGCCCGCGGGAAGCGGAAGTCGACTCGAACGACGGCGTCGGAACGCTGGTCGCCGAAGGCGGCGTCTGTGAAGGTGCGGCCATCGGTGAAGAGCCCCGCCCAGGGAAACGGACGCCCCTGCAGGCGCGGCCGGTCCGGCGTGGCGAGTAGCAGCTCCAGGGCGTCTTTTATCATGGCCCCGATGGTCTCCCGGGGGACCGGGATGTCGCGGCGCTCCCGCTCCCACTCTTCGCCCGCGGTCGACTGGATCTTGTAGCCGGTCTTCTCCGAGTAGCCGAGCAGATTGCGGCGACGCAAGGTCTCCAGCGCTTGCGTGACCTCCTGCACCTGGCTGCCGCGGTCGAGCCGATCGTAGAGGCATTGGGCGACCAGGCGGGCATCGGTGGGCTGGATGTCCTGGATCAGCTCGAGCAGGGCGACCGCCTTGGCGGTCCGCACCGAGAGACCCTCGGTGTCGTCGGCGCACTGGTTGAGGATACGTGCCATGCTGGCCTGGACGTCCGAGTCCAGCGCGCTGTGCTGGACATCGTAGATGCGGTCGAGGGTAACCAGATGGCCCTGGGGCATGTCCGCCAGCCGCTGGGCCCGGAACAGCTCGCCGAGCATTTGCAGGAGACCGCGGATCGCCTGGTCGTCGCCCTGGACGCGCCGGGAGCGGCTGCGCATGGCGGTGGTGATCTGGAGCAGCAGGTCGATGTGTCCCGGCAGCAGGGGGTAGACGTCGACGAACTCCTCGACGGTGACCGACTCGCAGCCGTAGGCGAAGAGCTTGAGGTCCGTGCGATGGCGATCGAAGAGCCGGCGCAGCTCGGCGTCGGCCTGTGGCGTCTTCTGCAGCAGGCGTCTGTGGACCACGTCGCGGATGTTGGTGGCGGCAAGGTGGACGCGCAGCTTGGGCGGGAAGCGGTCCTTGGCCCAGTACAGGAAGGAGAGATCCGCCTCCTCCTCGAGCTTCTGCTGGCCCAGGGCCAGGAGCCAAGCCCGGCCCTTGAGCGAGGCCCCAAGCGCGGTGGCAAAGGCGCGCAGCCGATCGACCCGGTCCTTGCTGGAGAGGACGTACTGCGAGACCTCGTCCACCACCAGGAACAGGGTCGCGTTGGGACGGCGGAAGCGCAGCATATCGCCGATGGCGCGCACGGCATCCTCCGGCGACTCCGTGCGCCGCGAGGTGCCAGCGCGGGCAGAGAACCAGCTCATCGGGTCCGGGTAATGGTCGGGAAAGAGCCGGGACATCACCAAGGAGAAATCGTCCTCCGCGAAGTCTCGGTTCTTGGCGAGATCCCAGGGCTGGCCCAGGGTCTCCTGGGCGACGCGCTCGAATTGCACCCAGTGCCCGTCACGCTCGAGGGTCAGCTCGAAGTCCGCCACCAGGGCGTCGGTCGGGCAATAGCCGAGGCGCCGCTGAAGCTGGCGCACGACGGTCGAGTGGACCTGCTCGTTGTCGCCGGCGACGCTGCCCACGTCGAAGACCACGGCAATAGGGTCGATCTTGCGACGCAGAGCGGCCCAAGCCTCGCGCAGCTCCCCGGCGCGCGGGGAGGTTTCGCGGCGCAGCCAGGCCTCGGCAAGCGAGGTCCCGTCGGGCAGCGCCACGCCATCGAGCGCCAGCCCCAGCAGCTTGGCGAAGCTCGACTTGCCCGAACCGTAGAATCCGGAGACCCAGACGTTGGGCAGGTCCGGTCCACCGGGGCGCTCCAGCTCGGCGGCGATCGCGGTGAGCAGGTGGACGTATTGCTCATGGATGCCATTGGGCACGCGACGGTGGTTGGGGTGCGTCTCCGGCCAGCCGCCGGTGATGATGTACTCGCCAACCTCGGCGGCGAGCTTCTCGGGACTCTGCTCGTGGAAGTAGACTACGGGCGGAATGTCGCGGGTGACGTCGGAGACAAACAGGTCGCGAATGCGGGGAACGTCCGTCATGCGTAGATCCTCGGCCGGTAGTCGCTATCGGCGTTGAGCTGGCCCATGAACGAGAGCCCCGTCTGGCCAACCCGATTGCCTGGGTAGAGGAGCACCACGGGCACGTGGCCGGTCTTGCCGTCCAAGTGCCGTAGCAAGGCGGAGGAGCGGAAGAATGGATAGAGCGCGCCGGCGCGGCCGATCAAGGCCAGTGTGCGGTCGACCTGGTCCGGGTTGGCCGCGGCAAAGTCCAGGATGATCCTGCTGCAATCCGCCGAGATGCCGTCCGGCCCCTCGATCAACGGCGCGAGCTTGCCTTTGAGATACGCAAGCCCCCGTTCACGGCTTTGGCTGGCGGTGGACCGCTCCTGCCTGATGACTCGCTCGATCCATTCGCTGCCCTGGGCCCGGATGCGGTCGAAAAGCAGTCGTTGGAGGCTAATGGAGAGCACCACCCAGCCGTTTGCAATGAGGTCGGTGGAGAGGCGGCGCACCTCGGTACGGAGCTTGAATTCGTCACTCGGCGCGTAACGGAGAATGGCGAAGCGATAGTTGCGCATCGTGCTGATGCGCGGGCCGTCCTGGTGGATGAGATCCTGCCGGAGGGCCGCAAATGCCTGCTCTAGGGACGAAGGCTCGAAAAGGGAGGGGCTCATCGTGCACCGCCCGCGCCGGCTGCCGCCCTGACCGAGGCAGTGCAAGGCGCGAGCTGGGCCTGTGCCCATGCCGCGAGATCGGGGTAGACCCAGCCGAAGTCGATCAGGTCGCCCTGGCGGCGGAAGCGCAATCCCGGGAGATCCTTCAAACGCTGCTCAAGTTCCGCCCCCTCCAACCCTACGGAGGCAAAGTACGGGTTCGCAAGCAGGCCGCCCTCGATCCGAACTCTGCGCAGCAGGTAGACGAGGTACGCAAGGGACAGATCGTCGACCCTCGGGACGATCAGGGGTCTGGGGTCGCGGATCGAGCCGATCAACCCTGCGGCCAGGGCCGATGAGAGGAGCTTGCTCGCAAATTGGACCTTGGTGGACATATTCCACCGCCCGCTGTCCTGCCCTGAAACCCATTTAACGACCGGTCCGTGGCTGACCTCCGCGGGCAAGCGATGGCGGCGCTCCACCAGGTATTCGCCCGTGAAACGACGGTAAAGGGGATCGGATAGCTGAAGGTGCCAGTGGCATACGAGCCGTCGCGCCCGGGGATCCATATCTTCCCAGATCCCGAGGGCGTCGAGCGCGTCGGGGAAGGCGTCGAACCGCGCGCGGAAATTGGTGAGCAGGATACCGGTCCGCCCTAGGCTACGCGCGCCGAACCAGAACTCCTCATGCGCCTCTCGCGCGGTAGCCGGGGCGGATCGGCCCGCCATTCGCTGCCAATAGGCGCGGGAGTGATCGACCTCAAGGGTGCACTTGAGGAGTCGGGTGTGCAAAGTGCCGCATTCCAGGACGGATTCGCTCACGCCGGTCTCCGATAGTGAGGAAGGGGATAGCTGTCCGCGAGCGGTCTGAGCGCGCCCAGTAGCTTCTGGACACGTCGGTCCAGTCCGTCCGGCAATGGGCCCTTGATTCGCCGGCCAATCGGCGTCCCCTCGCTCTCGGGCGCGTCGAAGCCGTCGAGCCATTGGAGGAAACGCTCTCGGCTCCAGGACTTGTCGATGATCTCGCGTAGGCCAGGCAAGGCATCGAGGGGGCTGTGTCCCGATTGCTTCAGGTCCCGCAGCCGCTCCTCGACCAGCTCGTCAATGGCGAAGCCTTGGGTGAACAGGGTGAGTATGCCGGCCGGGTCATGGTCAGCGGCACGGATCGCCGCATCGCGCCGAATCGCTGCGGCTCGGGCGGCTTGCAGTGTGGCCCAGGCCCAAGTCTCGGGCAGGAGCCGCTGAAACAGGTCTTCGCCGCCCAGCTCGCCGGTCAGGTCGCTGTCCCACCACCCGAGGCGCCGCTCTTCGCCCTTCTCGCCTGCCCAGGCAACCACGAGCTGTGCGGTAAGAAGGCCATCCAGATCGGAGGGAGGAACGGTGTGCGTGCCCTCCTCCCGGGACTGCGGGTCGAACAGCGGGACTTCGTTATCGGCCATGACGCGCTCAGGTCGCTATGTCCGGGGTAGCGGGAATATGCTCCACCAGCTCCTCGATCCGGCACCCGAAGAAGGCGCACAGCTTGTCCAGGTTGTCGGTGGTGCAGTTGTAGCCCTTCTTATTGGCGATCTTGGACAGGGTGCTGCGGTGTATCTTGGTCGCGGCGGCGATCTCGTCCAGCGTTACACGTCGCTCCTCCCGAAACTCCAAGTCGGAGATTCGCTCTTTGAGGAAGAATCGAATCATGGCTGCCCCGGGGAGACTCATCGCCAACACCGCGCCTACAGGCGGCACGTTGCGTGAATTCTACAAACGTTGCCCGTAGGCTTCAAAGTCTGTGACGGCCACCCGGCGGGGGCACCGCTTAGCCTCGATGCAACGCCCGGCGCGTGACATCGCTCCTGGGGATGGTGATCAAAGTTGGGAGGGGCCGAGATGACCCCGGGGCCGGTCGCTCCACACTTGCGGAGGCCGTTCCGAGTGACTATTGCAAGTAGACGCCGAGGGACCTCGCAGAGCCGTGCCTACTCAGGGCAACGCCGGCAGCGTCGACTCCCACAGCTCGGTCTCCGCCCCCCGCCGCGCCGCGTCGGTGTCAAGTCCGTCCGACCGCGTCTGGCTGCGCGCGGCGGCATCCGGCCGAGTGCCAGATACATCGAGCTCACTCCCGGTTCCCGTGAGGGCATCCAGGTTCAGACTATCGAGCGTGGGGAAATTCCCCGTCTCGGCCAGGATCGCCAGCCACTCGTCGAGGTTCACCCGGTCCCAGTCGACCCGCCCGAAGTCGTTGACATTGATTCCGGTGCAGTCCGGCGCGTCGCCCTCGCCCCAGCCGCGCCCGAGCTGCGGGCGGATCTGCTCGTTGAGGATCCGCGCCAGCGGCGTGTTGAAACAGCAGTAGGCCTTGCGCCGCTCGATGCAGGCGGAGAGCACCTTGCTCTTGCAGTAGGAGCCCACCTCGTGACAAGAGCGGAGCTCGCGCTTGGCCCCCAGCTCGAATTCCTCCTGCTCGCAGGTCCAGATGAGCTGGATCAGGATCACCGCGATCGCGTAGATCATGTAGGCGGCCATCACCCAGGCGAGCGCCGTTCCGACTACTCCACCGAGCTGAATGGTGCCCGCCTGCAGGTTGCCGCCGACGAAGGCCGCGCCGCCGTTGACGGTGAAGAGAGCATTGGCCACCGCCTCGCCGAAGATCTCCGCCACCCAGCGGGCCGTCTCCTGCATGAGCGCCTGCTTGAAGGCGTCGAGCGATAATTGCGCAGCCGCATCGGTCGCATCCGCCGCGGTCTTGCCCATCAGGTTGTTGGCGACCGAGGTGAAGGACCGGGTCACCTCGCTCCAGACGGAGGCGACCGGCTGGCGCAGGGTCTCCCAGGAGCCGCGCAGCGCATTGCCCTGGTCGAGCCCCAGCAGGGCGTTGTCGAGCTTGCCGACGGCGAACACCAGCGCGAGGTAGTCCGCGAGCGAGATACCATCCGGCGTGGTGCAGCAGTTGACAATGCCGCCCACCGCCTTCTTGCACTCCATGGCCTCGCCGGAGAAGACCACGCAGCTCCCGCTCGCGCAGTCCAGGTCCGAGGCGGCCATCTGTGCCGCCTGCAGCGCGGCGGCGGCCTTGGCGAAGTCGCCGGATTGCTCCTCGGCGGTGTCCAGGCAGTCCTCCCCCATACAGCGCACGGGACCGGCGCAGTCCATGGTCGAGGTACGCTCCAGCACCGGGATGCCATGCAGGGTCCCGCAGTCCCAGCGCTCCTCGAAGACGTAGCAGAGGCCGCTCGCGCCTTGGGCATACTGGACGCAGCTGCTCGAGAGGAAGCCGCAGTTGGGATCGTCCTCCAGCGCGGTGCAGTCCGTCGCCACGCCCCCCTGGATGGAGGGACAGTGCAGCACGCCCTGCGGATCGGTCCAGCAGTCCATCTGGCCCTGATAGAACCCCGAGCAGTCGGTGCTCACCGTGATGCGCTGGCACAGGCTGGAGACCCCCGCCACGGGAGACGGCCGCAGGTCGCCGGCACAGAGGTTGGCCCCGGTGATGCGGATGCAGTCGTTGGTGAGCGCCGGCATCGCCGCGCACTGGATCGCTCCCTCGCAGGCCCCGTCCCCGATGGCCCGCACCAGGTCCAGACAGGCCGGGTCGTCCTCCCAGGTGTCGGCGACCACTGCTTGGGAGGGGTCGAAGCGGATGCGGATATGCACCGTGCCCCCACCGATGTCGCCCCCCTGGATCAGGGCCAGGCGCACGCGCTTCTCACCCGCGGTGCTGAAATAGTCGGTGACATCGTGGCCCAGCCACACCGTCGGCGAGTCGTCGCTCTCGCACCGCCCGGCGGTATGGGCGTAGTGCCGCGTGTCTCCGACCCACAGGCCGTCGATGTAATCCTCGTACCACAGCTCCTCGAGCTGGGCACTGAGGATTGCCTCGGGCTTGAGGATGTGCAGGGTCCCGGACTGCTCCTGATAGCAGGGACCGGTGGGGATGGCCCGCCCGACGGTCCACAGCACGCAGCCGTTGCCGCAGTCGGCCAGCGTGCCGCCGGAGCCGTTCTGGAGGATCTCCTGGACGGTGTAGCTGTGAAGGATCTCGCAGGCGCCCGAGTAGTCGGCGACCCGCTCGCAGGTGCGGACGTCCGGGACATGGGCCTGGCGCTCGCCCTCGGTGAAGGTGGTCTCGATGCTGCAATCCGCGAAGCTAGCCGCCAGGTCCTCGAAGTTGTCGAGCACATCGTCCGTCTGGGACCACAGCGGGTCCTGGGTCATGTCGGGACGGGAGCGATCGACGCTCTCGCGCAGGGCCTGGTAGGCGGAGCCCGTCGCCGAGTCGTCCAGCAGCAGGCTCTCCTGGGCCGCGCGGCCGGCGTTGATGGCGCCCAGGTCGTTGCCGAACAGGCTGGTGTAATCGGAGGGGTTGCCCGCGCCGGACCCGGGGAAAAGCACCGAGAAGTCGAGCGCCGTCTGGTTGGCCTGGCCGTGGAACAGAGTGAGGGTGTTGCCATCGACCTGCGGCAGGGTCACCGCATCGGCCAGCGCCCGGCCCTCCCCCTGGGCCGCCCGCCCGGCGTCGCTCA